>JALYZS010000258.1 GCA_030948745.1 Vulcanimicrobiota bacterium
CGCATCGACGTAACGGTCGCCGACCTGTACGACGATACCGCCGAGCAGCTGCGGGTCGACGTTCTCCTCGGGGATGATCCTGCGGCCGTATACGCTGGACAGACGGCGTGCAAGCTCGAGCTCTTGAGCCTTGCTCAGCGCGCTCGGCGAGAACACCGCTGCAGTCTGGCGGGAAGCGGCGACATCAGCGAGGCCGTGCATCTGCGCGGCCACAAAACGTAAGAGCGCTTCGCGACGTTTGCGCACGAGTAAAAGGATGAACTGCAAACTGAGCGGACGGACGCGGTCGCCGAGCGTGTTCTGCAGGATGAGGGTTTTCACATCGCGTTGGATGACGGGCGAGTCGAAGAACTCACCCAGCTGCACATCGGTGCGCAGGGCTGCCAGCAGGCCGTCGAGATCTGCGGTCACAGCCTCTACCTCGCCCAACTCGCTTGCGATCGAGTAGAGCGCGGCCGAGTAGCGGCGCGCAATGCTCTCTTTATACATAGCGGTGCTCAGCCATGGATCTTCTCCAAGGCGCCCAGCGCTCTGTCGACGAGCGCAGCCTGCTTCGCGGGATCGAGCTCCCGCTGGGCGAGTTCACGCGCTTGGGCGTGGGCGCTTTCCACGGTCTGTTCGAGCATTTCCCGGCGCACGCGGTAACGTTCGCGTTCCAGATCACCAGCGGCGTGTGCCAGGATGCGCTCGGCGTGCGCCTTTGCCGCGGCCCGCTCTTCCTGGATCAGCCGCGCAGCCTGTGCGCTCGCTACCTCGACCATACGCTGCGCATCGCGCTTGGCTTGATCGATCGCGGCCTGCGCCGCACCGACGGAGGCCTCGGCGGCCTCGCGGCGGCTGAGCGCGTCTGCGACGGCCTTGTTCTGCGCTTCTTGATGTGCGATGAGAGCAGTTTTGCCGAACCGGTTGTACAGCCAGATGATGACCGCCAGAAAGATGACGAAGTCGATGAGCTTCGCGAGAAAGACGGAGTCGGTCACGCTGGGCAGTTCCATGCTACGCCACCGGCTCGAAGCCGCTCGCACGCTGCAGCATCGTGCGCGCAAGCTCATGCACGAAGACTTCTTGCTGTTGCACGGCTTGCGAGCGTTCGGCGGCGACGGTGGCGTGGGCGAGCTGTACTTGCGCCGCTGCCTCGTTGGCTGCGTCGCGTTCGATCGCATGCGACTCGTCCGATGCGCGACCCGATGCAGCGCGCATGAGCTCGTCGGTCTTGCGCCGAGCCTCGCTCAGCAGAGCATCCGCGTCGGCTTGCAAGGCGGCCGCGCGCGCGGCGAACGCATCGGCCGCGGAGTGCAACCCGCTGATGTGGCGTTGCCGCTCCTCGATGGCCCGCCGCGTCGGACGGATGAACAAGAAATTCAACAGCACCCAGAACAGGATGAGGTTCAGGACTTGGATCAGGAAGGTGCCGTCGATGGTGAGCAGCATGCGACGTCTGTTATTGACCCAGGATCGGCGTGAG
Organism: Vulcanimicrobiota bacterium; assembly: GCA_030948745.1. Taxonomy (GTDB): domain Bacteria; phylum Vulcanimicrobiota; class Vulcanimicrobiia; order Eremiobacterales; family Eremiobacteraceae; genus JALYZS01. The sequence continues at coordinate 1,466 of JALYZS010000258.1, forward strand.
CGCCTTCATGACGCCCAGCCCAAACCCGCCGAACAGCAAGAAGAACGCGAAGACGATCGCGATGATCGGGAACGCCTCCAAGATGCCGACGCCGAGCAAGTAGAAGAAGAAAATATTCGGGCGTGCCTCAGGTTGCCGCGCGATCGACTCCACCGCTTTGCTGCCGATGATGCCGTCGCCGATGGCCGACCCGAAGCCGGCGAAGCCCACCATGAGCGCAAAGCCCAGGATGATTGAGGCGAGCAGTATGACCTTTTCCACGATGTGCTCCTTAATGTTCCGAGGTTTCTTGAGTGGGAGTGATGAGGTACGCGATGGTCAAGAGCGTGAAGACGAGCGCCTGGATGACGCCGATGATGAGGTTGAACGCGAAGATGCCGAGCGGGAACGCGCGCGCGAGATCGGACAGGAATCCGAGGTGGGCCAAAATCATCGCCGAGGCGACGACGAGCAGCACCTCACCGGCGAAGATGTTGCCGAACAACCGCATGGCGAGCGTGACCGGGCGTGCCAGCTCGTCGATGATGTTGATCGGCAGCATGATAAGACCCAGATACCATGGTTTGATGAAGAGATGCTTGTAGTAGCCAAGCCCGTGTCGCGCGATGCCGACGAATTGGATCAACAGGATCGTCGTGACCGCCAACGCAGCGGTCGTGTTCAAGTCGGCCGTCGGCGACTTGCCGATGAACGGGAATAGGCCGATCTCATTCAGCAGCAAGATGAACACGAAGATGGAGATGACGTACGGGACGAACGGAGCGCCGTTCTTCCCGAGGATACCGGTCGTCAGCTCGCTGAGGGCGCTGACGATGAGTTCCATCATGCTGTAGCGCTTTGAGACGACCGTGACCGGATGGGTCGCCGCGAGCACGCCAACGAGCAACAGTGCCAACCCCATCGCGATCCACGTGATGATGATCGTGT
>JALYZS010000259.1 GCA_030948745.1 Vulcanimicrobiota bacterium
CATCAGCATCGCCTGATTGCCCGCCGTCGAGCCGTTGACGAGGAAATAGGACTGCCGCGCACCGTAGGCCGCCGCCGCCAGCTCGTGCGCCGCCTGTATGGGACCCTCGGGCTGATTGAGATCATCAAGTCCGCGGATCTGCGTGAGATCGATCGACAGGACACCATCGCCGATGACGTCGCGCAGCCGCGCGTGCATGCCGGCGCCTTGCTTGTGCCCTGGGGTGTGGAACGAGACGGTGCCGGCGCGCACGTAGTCGAGCAACACGTCGAAATAGGGCGTCCGATCTTGGTCGAGCGGCGTCACTGCATGCTCCTAATCGGTCGGGTGAGAAGGGTCGGTTTATGAAAGCCCTGCGCATCACCCGCTTCGGCGACCCCGACGTGCTGCGGGTCGAGAAGGTGGCGCGGCCGCAACCGTTGCCTGGCCAGGCGCTTGTGCGGGTCCGTGCCGCAGGTGTGAACCGTGCGGATCTGTTGCAACGCGCGGGCCACTATCCGCCGCCGTCGGACGCGCCGCCCGACATCCCCGGCTTGGAGTTCTGCGGCGAGATCGTCGAGCTCGTCAGCGCCCAGACGTCTTTGCGCCTGGGGGATCGCGTTTTCGGGCTGTGCTCAGGCGGCGCGCAGGCCGAGTTCCTCGCGGTTGACGCGCGGTTGCTCCTCGCAGTTCCCGCTGCCCTGGATGATGTCGACGCGGCGTCGATCGCCGAAGCATACGTCACCGCGCATGACGCGTTGATCACGCAGGCAAACGTGCAGCCCGCCGAGCGCGTGTTGGTGCACGCGGTCGGCTCAAGCGTGGGCATCGCCGCGCTCCAGATAGCCCGCATGCGTGGCTGCCAGGTCTTCGGCACCTCGCGGAGCCCCAAAAAGCTCGCTCGAGCGAAGAGTTTCGGCTTGCATGAAGGCTTCGACACCACCGGCGACGACTTCGCGCAAGGCTTGGCACCCTATGGCGGCGTCGATGTGATCGTCGATTTCGTCGGTGCGCCGTACTTCGAGAAGAATCTGGCGGTGCTCGCACTCAACGGACGGCTAATCAGTCTTGCGACCCTCGGGGGCGGCAGCGCCGCGCTCTCGATGGACACGCTCATGCGCAAACGCCTGCACCTGATCGGTTCGGTGTTGCGCAGCCGCTCGACCGACGAGAAAGTGACCGCTACGCGCGCCTTCGAACGCGACGTACTGCCGGCCATCGCGGATGGTTCGGTGCGCGTGCCGGTGGACACAGTATTCCCACTCGAACAAGCGGCCGCGGCGCACCGCTACGTTCAAGCGAATGAGAACTTCGGGAAAGTCGTGCTGACGGTGTGAGGGTGCCTAGGTCTCGATACGCTGTTCGATAGACACGTCGTATAAGAAGAGGAACTTATACCACTCGCCCGGCACCGTGTGCCGCTTCACCTGGATCCAGGGGATGTATTTCGGCGTCCGCGGCTTACGCTGCAGGTGCATGTTGGCATCGTGCGGCGTACGATTGTTCTTGCGGTTGTTACAGATGAGACAGGCGCAGACGAGATTTTCCCACGTGGACGGCCCGCCGGCCGAACGCGGCACGACATGGTCGACCGTCATCTGGCCCTCGCCCTTGCGGCCGCAGTACTGGCACATGTAGTCGTCGCGCAACAGGACGTTCTTCTTCGTGAGCGCGACCTGCTGGCGCGGCCGGCGGATGTAGTAGAGCATGCGGATGATCGAGGGCATGCGCATCTCGATGGTTGCAGAGCGCAGCAAGCGTTGGTGGTGGTGCAGCACTTCGGCTTTGCCCGAGAACACAAGCTTGACGGCCCGTTGGATCGACGTGACGTTGAGCGCTTCGTAGGTGGCGTTGAGCACCAAGACGTCGGTCATTTCAGGTGGCTCGCGCGACGCACGTAATCGATCTGCAACTGCGTCAGCATCCCCTCGATGGCGAGCCGGGCGTCGCTCTCCATCATGTGGCGCACGGCATCGAGCAGTGCGTTGGCGGTATCGATCGCCGCGCGTGCTTCGGCGAGGTTGACATCTGCGGCGCTCTCGTTGGGCTGCAGCGGCACCCGCGAGTGCATCTGGAAGGCTGCGGTTTCCACAAGCACGGAGAGCATGCTGAACGCCAGGTCGCGCATCGGCATAACACCACTGTGCGTGGCGTCACTGGGGTGCGCGCTCGTATCGTTCTCAGGGCTCATGCCTGGTTTCTCCCCAGGCTTCATTTTAAGCATGCGGGGGGGCCGGAACCTGCCGGCGGCGATGTCAGCGCTTCGCGGCGGCGACCATATCGAGGAAATATTTGTGGATGCGCAAGTCGCCGCTCAACTCCGGATGAAAGGACGTGCCGAGCAGATTGTTCTGCCACACCATCACGCCTTTGCCTTCGAAGTACGACAAGATGTGCGCACCGCCCCAGGCCGACTCGATCCAGGGAGCGCGGATGAACACCGCCGGGAACGGTTTCCCGTCCAGACCTTCGATCTCAAGCGCTTCTTCGGCGCTCTCGTTTTGCCGCCCAAAGGCGTTGCGCTTCACCTCGACGTGCAACAATCCGAGCGTGGGTTGTTTCTCGCCGGCGATCTTTTCGGCCATGACGATCATGCCCATGCACGTGCCCCACACCGGCATGCCGGCCTTCGCGCGCTCGATCAAGGGCTTGGCCAGCCCGAAGCGCTCGAGCAGATGCGCGACGGCGGTGGACTCACCGCCCGGGATGATGAGCCCGTCGATGTCCTGCAGATCCTGCGGCGACTTCACCCGCACCGGCTCGGCTTTGCACGCCCGCAGCGCCGCGATATGCTCCTCGACGTCGCCCTGCAACGCGAGCACGCCGACGCGCAGACCAGTGCGCGCTGTCGATGCGGCAGCGCGCGCTTTGCTCTGCGGCATCGGCTACCAGCCGCGTCCTGCCAGCAGCTGGTCTTTGGGTATCTGGCTTATCTCCAAGCCGGGCATGGGTGCGCCGAGCTCCTTGCTCACCTCGAGCACGATCTTCGGATCGTCGAAGTAGTGCGTCGCCTCGACGATGGCCTTCGCGGTCTTCGCGGGGTTCGAGCTTTTGAAGATACCCGAACCGACGAAGACGCCTTCGCAGCCGAGCTGCATGCATAGCGCAGCGTCGGCCGGCGTGGCGATGCCCCCGGCGACGAACATGACGACGGGAAGCCTGCCGAGCTCGGCGACTTCGCGCACCAGCTCGAGCGACGCGCCGAGATCGCGCGCGACCGATACGAGTTCTTCGACCGGTAGTCCGCTCAATCGACGGATCTCGTCGTTGACCTGGCGCAGATGGCGGATCGCTTCGACGATGTTGCCCGAGCCGGCTTCGCCCTTCGTGCGGATCATCGCTGCGCCTTCGGTGATGCGCCGGAGCGCTTCGCCCAGATTGCGTGCGCCGCACACGAACGGCACGGTGAAGGGGCGTTTGTCGATGTGATAGTGCTCGTCCGCCGGTGTGAGCACTTCGCTCTCATCGATGAAATCGATGCCCAACGCTTCCAGCACTTGTGCCTCGACGAAATGTCCAATGCGGGCCTTGGCCATCACCGGGATCGTCACCGCATCCATGATGCGCTGCACGACTTCGATGGCGGCCATGCGCGCGACGCCGCCTTCCTTGCGGATGTCCGCGGGGACGCGCTCAAGCGCCATCACCGCGACCGCGCCAGCTTCTTGCGCGATGATCGCTTGCTCCGGCGTCGTGACATCCATGATCACGCCGGCTTTCAACATCTGCGCGAGCCCGCGCTTGACTTTTTCAGTGCCTTTTTGTTTCACGTCAACATCCTCGTCTTCGTCAGTGCCGCCACACTATGCTAACAAATTCGCGTGCCGCTCGGTACCCCGCTGGGTACAACCAGGACGCCCGCTCTACTTGCCGGGGGAGTGGTGCGGTTGACGATGCGCCCGGGCATGGCGCGATTGGTGAAGCGCGGCGGAGTGGCGCACGGCGCCGGCCGGGCTGGGCACATTGGCGACATCGTTGTGCAGCGACTGGCTGCCGATGTACTTCCCCGCCTCGATCGAGAAAACCAGCACGGCGGCGGCGAGCAACAGCGTCACCGGGCCGAAATACGGTGAATACCAGTCATTGAGCGGGTTACGCGGCCGAGGCGGTAGCGTTTCCATGCTCTCGTGCTGTTGCCGTACGGCGTGCGCCTGACGCTAGTACGCGCCCATCTCTTGCAGGTCGGAGCCGCTCGTGATGTGGCCTTCGATGGCTAGCCGGAATTCTGTCGGGCGGTCGGCCTTCGAATAGGCTTCCTTTTCGGTCACCAGGCCGCTTTGATAGAGGTCGATGAGCGACTGCGTGAAGGTCTGCATGCCGTCGAACCGGCCGCCCGAGATGTACTGATACATCTCGCTGAACTTGCCTTCCATGACCAAGCTTTTGATAGTCGGGGTGGCGATGAGGACCTCAACCGCGGGGACGAGTCCGGCGCCGTCCAAACGCGTCAGCAAGCGTTGCGATACGATGCCACGCAAGCTTGTCGCCAACTGCACCATGAACATCTTGCGGTTCGCCTCGGGCAACGCATCCATGATACGTTCGAGCGCTTGCGTCGTGTTCTGGGTGTGCAATGTGGACAGCACGAGGTGGCCGGTTTCAGCAGCGGTCAGCGCCGTGATGATCGTCTCCGGGTCGCGCATCTCACCTATGAGGATGACATCGGGATCCTGGCGCAATGCCTGCTTGAGCGCGATGGTGAAGGACTCCGTGTCGATGCCGACCTCACGCTGCGAGACGATGCACATCTTGTCGACGTGAATGTACTCGATCGGATCTTCGATCGTCACGATGTGACGGCGCTGGGTGGCATTGATGAAATCGATCATGGAGGCGAGCGTCGTCGACTTGCCGGTGCCGGTGGCGCCGGTCAACAGGATGATGCCGTCGCGATGATCGCATAGCGCACGCAGCGCTGGCGGCAAACGCAGCTCTTCGAAACTGGGGATATCCAGGCGCACCGAACGGAAGGCGGCGCTGACGGTGCCGCGCTGAAAGTATGCGTTGACGCGGAAGCGCCCGTGACCATGCAGCCCGTACGCGAAGTCGAGCTCCTTCGTCTCCATGAACTCCTGCTGCTGGGCATGGGTCATGGAGGAGAAGATCAAGTTCTCGCACTCGGGCAGCGACAGCGGACGCTCGTTCAACGGTTTCAAAACACCGTGCGCGCGCGCCATCGGCGGTGCGGCAGCCTTGAGATGCAAGTCGGAGGCGCCCAAGGCGAGCATCTGGCGCAATAGGCTGTCGAGCTCAGGCGGCTTGGGTTGTTCGCGGGCTACCATAGTTTCCACGTGTTTCGGTGCTCCCTGTGATAGGATGGACGGCGGTTCTGCTTCGATTTCTATATCGAATATCGGTCGTTTCGGAGAAGGCCAGCAGCTTCGGAAGGGCGGGACATTGGCAATGCCGCGGTGCAACCAGGCGTCGTGACCGCCGCGAGCGACCCGGTTTTCGCCCTCCCGGCCCAGGCCAAGCTCAACCTCCGGCTGTGGGTGGGCCCACGCACGGACGGGGCTTTGCATAGGGTCCTCTCCGTGATCACGGAGCTTGCGCTGGCCGACGAGCTGCGGTTTTTGCCCTCGCCCGCCGGCTTCGCGCTCACGTGTGACCTCCCAGAGCTCGCCGGCGACGCCAATCTTATATGGCGTGCCGTGCACGCGCTCTGCGGCGGCGAGCTCCCGCCACTGCGGATCGACCTACGCAAGCATATCCCGTTGCAAGCCGGCCTGGGCGGCGGCAGTGCGGACGCGGCAGCCGCGCTGCGCGGGTTACAACAATGGCCGGGCGCAGGACGAGCCGCGCCGGCCGACGACCAGCTGCGCCAGGCCGCTGGGCAGACCGGCTCCGATGTGGCGGCGTGTCTGGTTCCTGGACTCAAGGTGGTGTCCGGCAACGGAGAGGCGGTCGAGCCACGCCCCGGGCCGCTGCCGCCGTGGGGAATCGTACTCATAAAGCCCGCCGCCTCCATGCCGACAGAGCGGGCCTACGCGCTGCTCGACGAGCAGCGCGCATCATCGGCGCCTTCCGCGAGCGCCGAACGTGACGAGCGTGAATTCGCAGACCGCATCGTGAACGCCATCCACGCGGCTGACTTCGCAAGTTTTTGCGCGCTGCTGCACAATGACTTCGACGCGCCCGTCGAAGCTGCGCTTCCCGTCCTCGGGTCGCTGCGCGACCGTCTGCACGCCTGCGGCGCCCAGGCCACTCTGTTGTGCGGCAGCGGATCCTGTATGGCCGGATTTTTCGAAACGGAGGCGGATGCGCGAGCCGCTCACGCGCGCTTGCAGCAGGACGAGGGCGAGTGGAAAGCGCTGACGAGCCTGCGCTGATGACAGGACAACGTTTCACAGCGATCGCGCTGGCGGGCGGCACTTTGGAGGCGGACTTCCGCGAGGCAGGCTACGACGTGCCGAACAAAGCGTTCTTACCCGTCGGCGGCGTTGCGATGATCACGCGCGTCCTACGCGCGTTGCGCGCGGCGCAACATGTCGAGAACATCCGCTGCGTCACGAGCGCGCAGGCGATCGCCGCGTTTCCGGAAGCTGAGCAATTGTGCGACGCGATCGTCGAGCCGCGGCATGACCTCATCGCCAGCCTGCTCGCCGGTATCGAGGGCTTGGCGCCCACGCAACGTGTCTTGGTGACGGCGACGGATCTGCCGCTGCTTGATGGCGCTGTCGTCGATGCTTTCGCCGCGCTGGCGAACGCGACGCCGTGCGATATCGGCTACGGTTTTGTGGAACGCTCATCGCACGAAGGGTCGTACCCGGATGTGCGACACACCTGGGTCCGTCTGCGCGAAGGCATCTTTTGCGGCGCGGGCATGAGCGTTATGCGGGTCGGCGCCACCGAGCAGGTCAATGCGTTGCTGCGCAAGCTGACGGCAGCGAGGAAATCACCGTTGGCGCTCGCGGCGCTCTTCTCGTATACACTGTTGTTCAAGGCAGTGATCGGCACGCTCAGCGTCGCCGAGGTCGAGCGGCGCGCGCGAGAGCTGTCCGGCCTTGAGTGTCGTGGTTTGTTGTGCTCGCAGCCAGAGCTCGCGGTGAACGTTGACCGGCTGGAAGACCTGCGCACGGTCGAGGGGATTCTGGCGCGAGCTTAAGCGATCTCTTCCGCGCGCCCGACGCCTTGCTCGCGATAGCTCTGGGTGAGCCGCACGTAGGCACCCGCGCCGACTTCGAGCCATCTTTTCGAGCTGCCCTCGAGCGGCTTCTTCACGCGGGCCGGAGCACCGGCGGCGAGGACATCGGCTGGGATCTCCTGATCTTCGAGCACGACGGCTCCGGCTGCGACCAGCGCGTTGCGGCCGATCACCGCGCGATCCAACACGACGGCGTTCATCCCGATGAGCGCTCCGCTGTGCACGTGGCAGGCTTCCAAGATCGCGCCATGGCCGATCGTCACATGATCTTCGATGACGGTGTCGTGGCCTTCGTACACGTGGATGACGGCATTGTCTTGCACCGAGCTATGGTCGCCGATGCGGATGGCGGCTTCGTCGCCGCGCAGAACGGCGCCGAACCAGATGCTCACGCCGTCACCCAAATGCACGTTCCCGATCACGCTTGCCGTGGGAGCGATGAAGACGCCTTTGCCGAAGCGCGGCGTCTTGCCGTTGTAGCTCAGAATGCAGGCCATTCATCGCCCCCGGGCAGGTCGTCCACCGGTTTTGTGTCCGGCCGCTCCGGCGGAGGTGCCTCTACGTCCGGATCGAGTCCGGTGCGGTGCCGCGCTTCTGCGCGCTCGCGCGCACGCAGACGGCGCTCTTCGAGCTCCTCTGCGTCGTCGACGAACAACGAGGACGACGGACGCGCGGGTGTCTGCGGCAACCGCGCTTCGTCATCGCTCTCGGCGTCCAGTTCGACCTCCGCTGCGTCGGCGCTGAAGGGCGGCGGCGGATAGAGCTGGCGCACTTTTCCCTTCGGCACCGGTGGTGCGTCAGTCGGCCGCATCAGCGGACCACGGCTCGCTCGGACGTTACGCAGCGGGGAGCCACCGCCAACCGGCCGGTCTTCCTGCGGTTCAACCTCCCGGTCCGGCGGCGGATAGAGCTGTTTGACGGCTGGCCCCGGCGCTCGTGGCGGTCGCGGACCACCGCGTCCTCCGCCCCGCGGACCGCGGCCCGGACGCCCGCCGCGGTCGTCGCTGCGATCTCGTGGGGGGCGATCAGTCGTTGACTCAGCATCACGCGGCGGCCGGTCGTCACGGCGCGGACGGTCTCCACGAGCTGGACGGTCATCACGCAATGGCGGCCGATCGTTGCGCACCGGAGGCAGGTCATCGCTCGGCAGGTCGTCGTCGCGCAGCGCGCGATCATCGCGCAAGGGCCGGCGGTCACCACGCAAGGGCCGGTCATCGCGCAATGGCGGACGGTCACCACGCAAAGGCGGGCGGTCATCGCGCAATGGCGGACGGTCGCCACGCAAAGGCGGGCGGTCATCGCGCAGCGGACGTTCCGGACGCCGTGGGCGGTCGTCGCGCAGGGACCGTCCGCCACGGGCGATGTGGTCTTCACGCGGCGCACGTTCGTTCCGGAGCGGACGCTCCGAACGCGGTGGTCCGTCATCTCGGTCGCGGTTGCGAATGCCGCGATCTTCTCGATCGCGGGGTTCATCGATTCGCTGGCGAGGGCGATCCTGCCCACCGGCACGTCGCGGTATATCCGTGCGGACATCGACCCGTATCGCGCCAGGCGCCTTAGGCTTTATCACCACGTCAAGGTCGTCGTCGGCGTACGGTTTCGGCGCGGGGTTGCGAGCTGCGGGCCGCTCGTATGGCGGACGCGCGGACTCTTTTTCACGCGCTGCCGGACGGCCGTAGATCTGCCGTACTTGCCCATAGCGCTTTTCGCCGCGCGGCGGAGCGGGCGACCGCCGCTGATCGTCGCCGCGTTCCACATCGTTTGCGTCGTCGTCGTCACTCGTGCTCGGGGCATAGCGCCCAGTAGAGGCCGCAGGCCGCCGTTCCAGCGGTGCCACAGTGCGCCGCGCTGGGACGACGATCGCATCATCATCGTCGTCGCGTTCCTCGTCGTCATCGCGTCCGACGCCCTGAGGTCCAACGGGCTCAGCCGCTCTGCCCTTGCCGCGACCGCGGCGGCGGCGGCGGCGCGGGGCCCCCTCCTCAGCATCCGCGGCTGTCTCTGCGCGTGGCCGAGCAACGACAGGCGCTGCGCTTTCATCCTCATCGTCCTCGTAGTCGATATCCCCATCACCACCAACCACGAGCGGCGGGGGATACTGCGTGCCGCCTCGCGAGCGCGGTCCGCCCCGCCACCGCGCCGTCTGCGGGCCGGTCC
>JALYZS010000260.1 GCA_030948745.1 Vulcanimicrobiota bacterium
GAGCGCCGCGTGCAGCGCGTGCGCAAGATCGTCGAACCGCCCGGAGACGCGCGCGACGATCTGTGGATCGTCAGCCAACTTGCACGCCGGCTCGGTCAGGACTGGGGCATGCCCAGCGCGCAAAGCGTGTGGGACGAAGTGCGCAGCCTGAGCCCGATGCACGCCGGCATGTCGTATGCGCGGCTGGAGGCCAACAAGGGCTTGCGCTGGCCATGTTACGATGAGCAGCATCCGGGCGAGCGCTTTTTGCACGGACGGCTGTGGGAGAATCCTCCGCGCGGTCCGCTTGCGCCGTTCCACGTCGTGGAGCACGAAGCGCCGGTTGACGCCCTGAACGACGAGTACCCATTGCTGCTCACGACCGGCCGCCGTCTTGATTCGTTCAACTCGGGTGTGCAAAGCGGCGAGTATAGCTCGCCGTTACGGCGCGGCGAGTCGATCGATGTGTCGCCAGAGGACGCCGTGCGCCTCGGGCTCGTCGAGGGTGAAGTCGTCATCATAAGCTCGCGCCGAGGAAGTGTCGAAGCGCCCGTGCGCATCGACGCCATGCTGCGGCCAGGTCTGGTCTTCATGACGTTCCACTTCGATGTCGAGACCAATCTGCTCACGATCGAGGCCAACGACCCGAAGTCCGGCACGGCGGAGTTCAAAGCATCCGCGATCCGCATCGACAAACGGCGCCAGCTCGCGGGCAAGGCCTAGCGTGGATCTGCACTTCACCGCCGCAGAGGCAAGCGAGGTCGAACGCGCCGCCGTCGATGCCCTGTTGGGTGCGCCAGCATCGAGGTGGGAAGGCGCGCGTACGCCGACCGACGCCGATCGCCACGTCGCGTTCGCCGCGCCTGACGGCGCGCCACGGCCTGGACGCCGCGAACTGCTCCCCGCCTTGCACGCCGTCAATGATCGCGTCGGATGGATCAGCGAAGGCGCCCTCAACTACATCTGTCAGCGTCTGGACGTGGCGCCGGCCGACGCCTACGGTGTCGCGAGCTTCTACGCGTTGTTCGCCACCCAAGAGCGTCCGGGGCGGATCCTGCACGTCTGCGATGATATCGCATGCGCCGCAAACGGCGCTGATGCGCTGTGCGCGACGCTCGAGGAGACGTTGGGCCCGCCCGCTACAGCGCTGCATGCAGGCAGCGCGACATGGTCGCGCAGCCCCTGCCTCGGTCTGTGCGACCGCGCGCCCGCGGGCTTTGTCGCGGTGGCGGGCGTCACGCACGCCGCGGCGGCCTGCGCGCATTTGACGGCGCAGGATGCCGTCTCGTTGCTGCACGCCGATCCACTGTCTGCACCCGCTTCGAAAGCGCTACCGCAAGCGGGCAGCGACGGACTGCGTTTGCTGCGCAGAATCGGCCGCGTCGATCCAAGCTCGCTCGAAGAATACCGCGCGGCCGGCGGCTACACCGCGCTCGCGCGCTCGCTCACGCTCGGGCCTCCCGCAGTCGTGGCCGAGGTGATCGCGGCGAAGCTCGTAGGCCGTGGCGGGGCGGCGTTTCCCACCGGCCGCAAGTGGGAAGCGGTCGCAGCCCAGCCGAGCTTTCCCCACTACATCATCTGCAACGCTGACGAGTCGGAGCCGGGCACCTTCAAAGACCGCGTGCTCATGGAAGACGATCCGTTCGCGGTGATCGAGGCCATGACCATCGGCGCATACGCGGGTGGCTGCCAGTCGGGCTTCCTTTATATACGGGGCGAATATCCTTTGGCGATGCAGCGCTTGCAGAGCGCGATCGTGCAAGCGCGAGCAGCGAACCTGTTGGGCGAAAACATCCTCGCAAACGGGTTCGGCTTTGACATCCGGATCTATCGCGGCGCGGGCGCGTACATCTGCGGGGAGGAGACGGCGTTGTTCAACTCCATCGAAGGACTGCGCCCCGAGCCGCGTAACAAGCCGCCCTTCCCCGTGAGCAAGGGCTTGTTCGGCCAGCCCACGATCGTCAACAACGTCGAGACGCTCGTCAACGTCCTCGACATCATCAACGAGGGTGCCGCCGCATTCAGGGCACGCGGCACGCCGGACTCCAGCGGCACAAAACTGTTCTGTGTCTCCGGCAACGTCACGCTGCCGGGCCTGTATGAAGTGCCCTTCGGCACGACGGTACGCGAGCTGCTGTCGCTGGCGGGCGGCGTTGCCGGCGGCAAAGCATTGCAAGCCGTGCTGCTCGGCGGGGCGGCGGGCGCTTTCGTGCGAGCGGATGAGATCGACACGAAGCTCAGCTTTGAAGACGTGCGCAAGGTCGGGTCCACGATCGGGTCGGGCGTCGCGATCGTGTTCGACAGCGATGCGGATCTGCTCGCTGTTTTGCGCCGCATCGCGGCGTTTTTCCGGGATGAGTCGTGCGGCCAATGCGTTCCCTGCCGTGTCGGCACCGTGCGTCAGGAAGAACTGCTGGCACGCTTGCGCGCGAACCGCCCCATCGGATCCATCGCCCAGGAGCGCGCTCTGCTCGGCGAGATCGGACAAGTCATGCGAGACGCGTCCATCTGCGGCCTAGGTCAAACCGCTTCGAGCGCGATCGAGTCCGCCATCGCGAAGTTCGGGCTTTTCGCATGAACCGGCAGGATGCCGGCGTCAGCGACGTGCGGTTGGAGATCGACGGCACGCCCGTCACCGTGCCCAGCGGCGCCACCATTTTGGATGCCTGCCGGCAGCTGCACATCGAGACGCCGACGCTGTGCTATCTGGAGACGCTTACGCCCGTGAACGTCTGCCGCGTCTGCGTCGTCGAGTTGGAAGGTTCCCGTGTCCTCGCGCCCGCCTGCTCGCGGCCTGCGCTTGAAGGCATGAAGGTGCGCACCGACAGCGAGCGCGTGCGCTTGAGCCGGCGCATGGTCTTGGAGTTCCTCGCTTCATCGGTCGACGTCAGCCAGGCGAAAGACGTGCAGATCCAGATGCAACGGTACGGCGCCAAACCGCAGCGCTATGGCCCGCCCGGCGCGGCCGCTCGAGAGACTCGGCCGGCGCACAACGAGCGTGACGAGGCGCCGCCCGGCCATCATCACGGACCCGACGGGGCGGAGCGGCAAACCTTGGCGCAACCGGTGAAGGTCGACAACGAGCTGTACGTCCGGGATTACGCAAAGTGCATCTTATGCTACAAATGCGTGGAAGCGTGCGGCACCGACGCGCAGAACACGTTCGCGATCGCGGTGGCCGGGCGCGGTTTCGACACACGGATCTCGACCGAGTATGCGGTCCCGCTGCCTGACTCGGCGTGTGTCTACTGCGGCAACTGCATCGGCGTGTGTCCGACCGGCGCATTGAGCTTCAAGAGCGAGTATGACATGCGCGCTGCGGGGACGTGGGACGAGGGGCGCCAGACGCAAGGCGACACGATCTGTCCGTATTGCGGTGTGGGCTGCACGCTGACGGTCCACGCGCAAGACGGCGAGATCGTCAAGGTGAGCTCACCGGCGGATCACGACGTGACCCACGGACATCTCTGCATCAAAGGAAGGTTCGGCTGGCAGTTCGTGCAGCGGCACGCGCCGGGCGAGGAAGAGCCTACTTGTTGAAGTAGTCGGCGTTGATCTGCGTGAAGTGCTTCCACTCTTCGGGCACTTCCGTCTCGTTATAGATCGCGTTCACCGGGCAGGCGGCGACGCAGGCGCCGCAATCGATGCAAGTGCCCGGGTCGATGTAGAGCTGCTCGTCGGTGTCCGTGCCGTGAATGCAGTCCACCGGACAGACGTCGACGCACGATTTGTCCTTCACGGTGATGCACGGCTGGCAGATCACATAGGTCATGGCGCGACGTTTCTTTTCGGCTATTGGGGCCACCTACTGCGTCCACTGCGCGAGTCGTCGCGGCATGCGCGTATTCAGACAACCGCACGCTCACGCAG
>JALYZS010000304.1 GCA_030948745.1 Vulcanimicrobiota bacterium
CCACTCCCGCGCAACAGACGCAACTCGAGCTGGGTGCAGGTACCTATAGCAATTCCGTGGTGGGACTGCAGACGACCGGCACGGCGCAAAAAGTGGGTTACGCGTTCGCCTATGGACAAAACGTGAGCAATGGGCCGATCGACCACCGGCTGGTCTACAACGCACCATACGGCAATGCGCTCGGATGCACGCCCGCGCTCATCGCGACGGGGTGCGGCTCGTACATTGTCGACCAGCAGACAGTGCGTCGCAGCGGCGTGTTGACGCTGCGCTACGATTTCGATCCGACCGCGAGCGTCACGCTCACCGGCGTGACCATGCACGCATGGGACGACGGCAGCGGCAATGGTGCGAACGACTGGCTGCTGCCGCAATTCGCGCCCCCTCCTCCGCCGGTCGTCTCCGGGGCGCAGGGCTCCGGGCCGGTGTGGCTTGCAACCGCAATCAACGACGGCGAATTGCGGATCTCCAAGCGAGTCGGTGAGCATCTGATCGTGCTCGACGGGTTCCGGAGCTATTTCACGGCGGGCCGCAATTACCAATATAATATCCCGCCTGCCTGGAACACCGAGAGCTCGACGATCAACGGCTTCACGCTCTCCGATCAGATCTTTTTGGCCAAGCACACGCTCGGGTTCGGTTACTACGCCCAAGGCGTGAGCGATTATTTCAACGGACAGCCGGCCTCAGATCCGAGCTACAGGCCCTTCACCGCGTACTACGTCAACTCCAACGTTTTTCTCCAAGACGAGTGGCAAGCCACACAAAAGCTCTCCGTCAATGGGAACCTCTGGCTGAAGCGCTCGCAGCTCGTGGCGGGTTCACATCTCGATCCTCGTCTCGCATTTGTGTATCGGCCGAGCAGCAACGATGTCGTGCGGCTGAGCTTGTCAGGCGGTCAGACCTATCCAAGCGCGTACCTGCGGGCCGCACAATTCAACCCGATCGCCACGGTGAACTTCATCTGCGGACCACCGCTCCAGGCCCAGATCGGCATAGGACCGAGTTCGACCGCGCAAGCCGAGACCAGCCGTGACATCGAACTTGGCTACGGACATCGTTTTGCCAACAGTGCGCTCATCCAGGCGAACCTTTACGACACCGTCCTATTCAACCAGCTGCTGGGCACCAACGTGACTGCCGCGTCGCTGGGGTCGAGCTATTTGCCGCCAGGATATCTGGCCCAGCTCAACGCGAAAAACCCGTGCGGGGGTACGCTTTCTAGCAACAATGTCGTGGTGAACGTCTTTGAGAACCTCGGCCGCGCTCGCTATCACGGTGTGGAGTCCAACGGATCCTACCCGCTGCAGAGCCATCTGTTCTTGGATTGGAGCTATGACATCCAAATCGCGACGCCGAGCGTGATCGATCCAACCGTGTATGCCAACTCGCCGGGCCTCATCATCGGCACCCAATACTACGGGGTGCCGATGCATAAGGGATCGCTTGCGCTGCGGGCGGACAATGCGCGCGGCATATCGGGCCAACTCGTCGGATACTTCACCTCGCAAAACAATCTCAACAATCTCCCCGGCTACGTGCAAGTGAACGGCGATGTCGGCGCGGACCTGGGGAAAGCCCGGCTGAGCCTGGGCGCGGTGAATATCCTCAACAAGGCGCCATTCGATTATGGGCTGCAATTCATCGGTTCGCCGCAATATCAGCAGCCTGGAAATCCCATGGTTCCCACCGAGCTCTTCGGCTTGCCGCATCCGAGCGTGTTCTTCAAATACGAATTACGGGTGCGCTGAATCTGTGCCCCGCGGGGCGCTCGGAAGGTCGATCTGTGGGAACGCTGCGTGGCGTACATATCGTCTTGACGTTCTCATACCGGCGCCGCCGGTATCGGCCGCGGCAATCAGAAACGATGTTGTCAACACGATTCCGGCACCTATGAACTGCAAGACGCGTGGGACGATTCCCGTAGCAATCCCCGGCGCCTTGAGCTCACCCCCGCGCGGTTACGCACCTTGGCCGCGCAAATACATTCCCTAGGCATCAGATCCACTCGCTGAGCGTCGCGCTGCTGCGACGCAGAAAGAACGTAATATATGCACCTCGTTGCAGTGACGCCGCCGGCCCACGTGCAGACGTTGAGCGGCTTCGACTACATGACGGTCGATGCCGAGCGCCGCCGTGTCTATGCGGCGCATACCGGCAGCCGAGCGCTGTTGGTGGCCAATGCCGACAGCGGCGCCGTGGTCGGCCAGGTTGAGGTCGGTCCGATGCACGGTGTCGCGGTGAATCCCGACAATGGCAACGTCTTCACGGGAAATGGCGAAGCACGCACCGTGTCGGAGGTCAACCCGCTCACCCTCTCGGTGGTTCGCTCAGCGGACGTGGGGGGGATCGTGGACGCGATCGCTTACGACCCGGTTTTGCATCGCGTCTATGCCGTGGAGGATGACGGTTCGCATGTGTTCGTCGTTGACACGCACTTGATGAAGCAAGTGGCAAGCGTGGGGATTCCAGGTCACAAACCTGATTATCTGGCAATCGATCCAGAAACTCGCGACGTCTACCTCAACATCGATAACCTCAGCGAAGTAGCTGTCATCAGCGCGACACAGTTGGCGGTGACCCGTACTATTCCAACACCCGTCATCAAGCACAATCATCCGCTCAGCTACGACACCGGATTCCGGACCTTGGTCGTTGGCGGAAAGAATGGAACAGTTGCGGCGTATACGCGCGATGGGACCCTGTTATCAACCGTCGGCATCCAGCAATCAGTTGATCAATGCGACCTGAATCCCAGAACGCATATGTTCGCATGCCCCGGCTCGGGCAAGGTCACCGTTGTGCAGCTTTCCTCTACCGGCCAGCTGACCACGGTCGCCAGCCTGGATGTCCCCAAGGGAGTCCATACGCTGGCCTTCGATCCAACAACGGGCCACATCTGGATTGTTTGGGCGGAGACGACGGGCGATTTTTTGCAAGCCCTGACGCTAGAGGAGTGAGGCCAGGCGCGTGAGTGTCGCAACGATCGTGGAGCCTAGCGAAACGCGCAATCCATCCACCGGAGTGGCGCTTTCACGCTACCCGCCGCTCGTTCGCCAGGAGATAGATAAGAAAAATACGGGTCACAGCTGCATAGCCGGGCCGGGTGTGCATTTCCTATCGCGTTCATGGCTCTCGCTCAAGTTCAAACACTCGCTGCTCGAGGGCAACGCATTCGATCTCGGCTGTCGATCATGTATCAGCCTGACGCCGCGACTGTTATCCGGTTGACCGGCGGCAGTTCCCGGATTTGTCATTCACGCAGAAAGTGAATGCCCGCATCGCTCTCAACATCGGAATTTCAAACCTGTTCAACAACGACGTCGACAATTACGGGCGTATCGGTTACGGGGTTTTCGTGCCCGAGAACAAGTTCGGCACCAACAGCACTGGTTCACAACACGGTTCCGAACGCTTCGGACTTTCGCCTCGGGCGCTGAGCGTGACGATGACGCAGAGCTTTTAGTTCCCTGCTCGAGCCGTCATAGCAAAGGTTCCACCTTGTCGCCGCTGGAACTTCGTTATACTCCATGCAGGATACGTACATCACTTCAGCCGTGCGCACGCCGATCGGACGGTTCGGAGGCGTTTTCCAAGACCTCTCAGCGGTCGAACTCGGGGCACACGCGATGCACGCGGCGCTCGAGCGCGCCGGGCTGCGCGGCGCCGACCTGGATCTGTACATCTTCGGCAACGTGCTGCGCGCGGGCCACGGACAGCTGCTGCCGCGCCAGGCCGCGCTCAAGGCGGGCATCCCCGACACGGTCGACGGTTATGCCGTGGACATGGTGTGTTCGTCCGGTATGATGAGCTTGATGAACGCGCACTACACGATCGCTGCCGGCGACGCCGGCCTGGTCTTGGCCGGCGGCTTCGAGTCGATGACGCAAAGCGGGTTCATGCTGTCGCAGCGCGCGCGCTGGGGCTATAAGCTTTTGCTTGCTGCGCCGGAGAGCGTGACCGATGTGCTGCTGTACGACGGGCTCACCGACCCGACGACTGGTGAAGCCATGGGTGCCGAGACCGAACGGCTGGCACGCGAGTACGGCGTCGCCCGAAATGATCTAGATGAGTGGGGCGTCCTCTCGCATACCCGGGCGGCTGACGCCACACGGCGCGAGGTCTTCGCTCGTGAGATCGCTCCCGTTCCGGTGAAGAACAAAAAGGGTACGACTCTCGTTGATGTAGATGAAGGGGTGCGGCCTGAAACCACCATCGCATCGCTCGCGAGCCTCCGGCCAGCCTTCGCATTGGACGGCGTGCTGACCGCGGGTAATTCAAGCC
>JALYZS010000113.1 GCA_030948745.1 Vulcanimicrobiota bacterium
GCGAGTCCGTTGGTGAGGAACGCAGTGCCGTTATAGAAGTCGAAGCCACGGTTCAACGGTACGCCGTCAAGTTCGTAGCCGACTTGGTCAAACGCGCCGCCGCGCAGGCTGAGCGTTCCCTGGCCGAAGTAGCCGCCGCCGGAGCCGACTGCGCGGACGACGCCGGGCAGTGAACCCACGACTGCATTTTGGCTATACAGCGACTCGGAGCCGCCTGACGCGCCTTGGTAACTATTGATGGCCTGCGCGTTGACCGCGTATAAGTCGCCCGTCACCGTGCGGCTCACGACGCTGGCCGTAGCCGTCGTCGTGACGCGACCAAGGACTTTGGTAGGCGGATTCAGCTTGACGTCCGCCCGCGTTGTTTGGTCAGCCTGGACTGTGACGCCATAGACGACGCCAGGGTCGTAGCCTTCCTTGCTCGCTGTGATGGTATACGTATCGGGTGACAGGTTCAAAGCGGACCAAAATCCGTTTGGCCCCGTGGTGAGATTCGTTGCAGCCTGCGAAGGTGACGCTACCGAAACTTTCGCGCCTGCAACCGGACTGCCGTTCTGATCCCGAACCGTGCCTTCGATGTTGCCGGTCGTGCCTGCCAGTGCCCATGTTCCCTGGAAGAGCAGTACCATCAACGCCAAGAGCGCGATGCGGAGAAGGCCCTTCGTTTGCATCAAGGGATTCCTCCTGACTTGAGGTGAGATGTTAAGCGCGCCGACGTGCGAAGAAGAACAACACAGCTGCCGCTCTCGACGCTGCTGGTCGTTGCACTTAACGTGGGTTTAAGGTTCGTTTAGTGACCCCCCGCACACCTGCTCGCTTGACTCGCTTGCGGGACGTGGAAACCGACGTGTCCGTACAGACATACGCCCGGTTGGACACTTACTGAGGGCTAACGTTACCCTGAAAGCAGAGTCTGTGTTCTGGCTCCAGTCGAGGGCGTCCACGCGTCACACTCGCGCAGGCTGGGCTATGCGCGAGCTGACCAAGCCCGGGATCTGTGCCGGACTGTCAGCCACCGGCACCCCGAGTTTTTGGAAGGCTTCCACCTTGGCGTGCGCGGTGCCGCTGCTGCCGCTCACGATCGCGCCGGCGTGCCCCATGCGTTTGCCTTCCGGCGCGGAGCGGCCGCCGATGAAGGCCACCACCGGCTTGGTGAATTTTCCGCTGGCGATGAGGTGCGCCGCGTCTTCTTCATCCGTGCCGCCAATCTCGCCCACCAGCACGACGGCTTGCGTCCGGTCGTCGCGCTCGAACGCCGCCAGGCAGTCGACGAAGACGGTGCCGATGATCGGATCGCCGCCGATGCCCACGCACGTGCTCTGGCCGATGCCGGCGCGCGTGAGCTGATCGACGATCTCGTACGTCAGCGTGCCACTGCGGGAGACGACGCCGACGCGCCCCTCGGAGAAGATATGGCCCGGCATGATGCCCACGAGCGAACGTCCTGGCGTGACGAGGCCCGGGCAATTCGGACCGATCAAACGCGTCCCCGGCGGCAACGCGGCCACGGCTTTGAGCGTGTCGTGCACCGGTATGCCTTCGGTGATGCATACGATGAGCTCGATGCCTGCATCCGCGGACTCGAGCACTGCGTCGGCGGCGAACAGCGGCGGTACGAAGATGATGCTTGCGGTCGCACCCGTCTTTGCACGCGCCTCGCTCACGGTGTCGAAGACCGGGAACCCGTCGACGGATTGACCGCCCTTGCCCGGCGTGACGCCTCCCGCGACATTCGTGCCGTACGCGCGCATGCGCTGCGCGTTGAACAGACCTTCGCGCCCGGTGATACCCTGCACGATGGCGATGCTGTCGCGGTCTAAGAAGATCGACATGGTCTCAGCCTTTCGCCAGCGTCACGGCGCGTTGCGCGCCTTGGTTCATCGTCTCCACGGCCGCGATGCCGTTTTGTTCGAGCAGCGCGCGACCCTCGCGCTCGTTCGTGCCGGTGAGACGTATGACGAGTTTGTCTTTGCGCCAGCCGCCACCGTCGAGCGCGGCGATCAAACCCTTGGCGACCTCGTCGCCGCGCGTGATCCCGCCGAAGATGTTGATGAAGAGCGAGCGCACGCGCGGATTCGATGTGACGATATCCACCGCGTCACGCATGAGGTCGGCGCGCGCGCCACCGCCCACATCCAGAAAATTAGCAGCCTCGCCGCCGGCGGCTTTCACCGCGTCCAGCGTCGCCATAACGAGGCCGGCGCCGTTGCCGATGATGCCCACGTCGCCGGACAGCCCGACGTAGTTGTTCTCGCCCAGGCCCGCTTTGAGCGCGCGTGCCTTGAGCGGGTCGTCTTCGACGGCGGTCTTCCACGCCTCGAACTCGCGGTGCCGGAACAGACCGTTGTCGTCGATTTCGACTTTGGCATCGGAAGCGACCAGCGTACCGTCTTTGGTCAGCGCAAGTGGATTGATCTCGAGCAGCATCGCGCCGACGTCGAAGAACAGCGCGTACAATTTGCCGAGCAGGCTCACGAACTGATTGCTCAGCTCCGCGGGTACGCCCGCCTCCTTCGCAACGCGGCGACCGATGAACGGCCAGTAGCCGGTCGCAGGGTTTATACGGTACTTCGCGATCGCTGCCGCGTTCGTCGCGGCGACTTCCTCGATATCCATACCGCCGATCGCCGAGGCGATGATGATCGGACGCTTGCTCGCACGGTCGACGGTGATGGAAAGATACATCTCCTTCGCGATGTCCAGACGCTGTTCGATCCACACGCGGCTGGCGATTTCACCGGCCGGGTTCTGCGCGTTCGCGATGCGCATGCCCAAGATCGCTGTGGCCGGTTCGCGCACGTCGTCCGCATTGGAGCAGAACTTGATACCGCCCGCTTTCCCGCGGCCACCGATGAGCACTTGTGCTTTCACCACCGACGGCGCGGGCTGCTCGCGCATAATCTGCACAGCCTCCTCCACGCTTGTCGCAACCCGGCCCGCGGGCACGGGGATGCCCGCTTTGGCAAAAAGCTCTTTCCCTTGATACTCAAGCAGGCGCATTCACGATCTCCGGGTCAGTGGTGTGAAGTGTCGGTGCTGGGCGTGCGTTCCGAGGCGGTGCCGTTGGCGGAGGGAGTGGTATCGCCGGTCGCGGGTTGGTTGCTGGTTGCGGGTTGGCTGCCGGCCGCCGCGGGGCGATCTTTCGCCGTGCGTTCGTCGAGTCGGCCGAGCAATTCGCGCGCGATGACGATGCGCTGCACCTCGGAGGTGCCCTCGTAGATCTCGGTGATCTTGGCGTCACGATAGTAGCGCTCCGCCGGGAACTCGGTCGTGAACCCGTAGCCGCCGAGTATCTGGACGCACTCCGCCGCGTGTTTGCGCGCTGCCGTCGACGCGAATAGCTTCGCCTTGGACGACGCATCGATGAGCGGCATCCCTTGGTCGCGCATCCACGCGCCGCGATACAGCAGCAAGCGCGCAGCATCCAGGTCCACGGCCATGTCCGCGATCTTGAACGACACCGCTTGAAACGCGCCGATCGGACGCCCGAACTGGTATCGGTCGCGAGCGTAGCGCTGCGACGTCTCCAGGCAGGCTGCCAAGATGCCGACCGCCTGTGCAGCAATGCCAAGCCGGCCGGTGCCAAGCGTCGAGAGCGCGATCTTATAACCGCTGCTTTCGTCGCTGAGCAGATTCGTCGCCGGCACTTCGGCATTCTCGAAGACCAAGTCGACCGTATCGGATGAGTGAATGCCTAGCTTGCGCACCGGCCCGCTGATGTGCAGGCCCGGCGTTTCGCGATCGACCAGGAATGCCGAGATGCCCTTGGGCCCCGCCCCGCCGGTGCGCAGAAAGACGATGAACGCCTTGGCATACCCGCCGTTGGAGACCCATTGCTTTGTGCCGTTGATGACGTAGCGATCGCCACGCCGTTGCGCGCGGGCGCGCAAGCTCGATGCATCCGACCCTGACTCCGCCTCCGTCAGCGCGAACGCGCCAAGCCATTCGCCGCTGCACATCTTCGGCAGGTACCGCGCCTTAAGATCGTCGCTTGCGAATTGCTCGATGATGCGGGTCGTCAGCCCGGCGTGCACCGACACCGTGACGCCGACGCCGGCGTCGGCTTTGCTTAGTTCTTCG
>JALYZS010000340.1 GCA_030948745.1 Vulcanimicrobiota bacterium
CAACGGCAGTACCCGGCAGCCATTCGCCTAGAGCAATTGTGGAACCGGCTGCGGCAGACGGCGAGCTTCGATCTGTTCTGCGCGTATCCGATTGATATCTTCGGCAAGGAATTCGATCACAGCAGCATGGCGGCGCTGCTCGGCGCGCACACGCATCTGCTGCCCTCCGGCTTCGACGCGCAGCTCGAGCGCGCGGTGAATGGGGCGATGCATGACGTGCTCGGCCTGCATTTGCTCCCCTCTGCCGTGGCCGGCGAAAGCTCGCGCAACTCGACCGTGCCTTCGGGCGAGGCTGCGATCTTGTGGCTGCGCAAACACCATCCGGAAAAGGCTGACGACATCGTGGCGCGCGCACAACATTACTACCAGGCTTCCGCTTAGCCACAGCCCGTTCGTCCTAGGCCCTCGAAACTCTGCGCCGCAGCGCTAGCACGACGCGCAGATCGGTGCCGTAGCCGGGTGACGGTTTCACGCTCGCGTCCTCAGCCAGCGCCTTGATCAGGAAGATCCCCCGGCCGTTCTCGTCCATGATGTCTCCCGGCAGCGCGGCATTGAGCCCGCGCAGGCCAGGACCGGTGTCGCGCACGGTCAGCACCGGTTTCTCCCCGCTCCAATCGATGTGCAGCTCCACCAACCCGGGAGCGTGTTCCACCGTGTTGGCCAGGATTTCACCGATGACGAGCTCGCTGTTGAACACCTCCAGATGATCCGACGCTAACCCGCGCAAGTAGGCGATGATCTCGTGCCGCGATTTGTGCGCGGTGTAGGCGTCGCTCGAATGGAAGCGCCACATACGGGTCAGCGCGGCGGGATCGGATTGGGGCGGCGCCAGACCCACGCTGGAGAACTGCAAGAGCAGCAGCGCGGCATCATCCTTGGTCGGCTTGTCGTCGAAGACGATCTCTTGCACCGCTTGCGCCGGCCTGCCAATCGTCGTGTTGCCGACCATCAAACCCAGGGCCGTGCGAAGCTTGCCTTCATTGCCCAGGATATCGTTGGTGAATTCGATCATGCCGTCGGTGTAGAAGCCGATGATCGCATCCTTGGGCACGTCGATGCGATGCGTCGTGTAGCGCTGGGTCAACCCGCTGCCCAACGGCGCATCGCCTGCAGGCGAGCTAGTCGCAGGCTCGTTGGAGTTTGCCACGAGCGGCGAGGGATGTCCGGCGCTCGCGTAGCGCAGCACGGATTGGTCTGGTTCGAGAAAAGCGACCAAGGCGGTCACGAGCGTGTCCGGTTCCTGCTGTTGCAGAATGCGGTCCGTCTCTTGCAGCACGATCGCCGGGTCGGTCTCGCGGTTCGCAAGCGTGAAGATCGCCTGGCGTAGCTTCCCCACGATGACGGATGCCTGCAGTCCGTGGCCGGCCACGTCGCCGATGGAGAGCACGAGACGTCTATCAGGCAGCTCGAAGGCGTCGAACCAATCGCCGCCGACGAGGGCGTCTTTTTCGGCGGCCAGATACACCGCGTCTAAGCGCAGGTTTGCGCGCTGGGGCAGCTGTTTGGGTAAGAAGATGTCTTGCAGCGTTTCGGCGATCCGCTTCGTGCGCTCGAGCGCCTGCTTCTGTGCCTCGATGTCGATGTTGCTGCCGTACCAGCGCACGATGCGGCCGCTCGCATCGCGCAGCGGCTCGACGCGCGTCAGGAACCAGTGGAAGATGCCGTCGTGACGGCGCAAACGGAATTCCATCTCGAACGGCTTGCCCGTCGCGATCGATTCCGGCCACGCACGCATGACTTCGAGAAAATCCTCGGGATGATGGGCTGCCTGCCAACCCCAGCCGGCCGCTTCTTCGGGAGTCTGCCCCGTGTACTCGTACCAGCGGTGGTTATACCAGTCGATCCAACCGCTGGCGTCGGCGGTCCAGCAGATGACGGGAATCGCCTCGCCCAACACGCGGAACCGCCGCTCGGAGTCGGCCAACATGATCTCACGTTCGGACAGATCCTGCGCGGTGCGTTTGGCTTTGTCGATATCGACCGCCGTTCCATACCAGCGGGCGACGCTGCCGTCGTCGGTACGCAGCGGTGCCGCATTGGCCAGGATCCAGGCATAATGGCCGTCATTTTTCCGGATGCGTAGTTCAGCCATGAATTCGCGGCCAGTCGCGACCGCTTGCTGCCAGGCGGTGCCGACATGCTCGAAATCATCCGGGTGTATGCGTGATTCCCAGTCTGGCTGGGATTCGATGCCAGCCTCGTAGCCCGCGAATTCCGCCCACCGGCGGTTGACGAATTCGAGCGTGCCGTCAGGCTTCGCCGTGAAGACGATAGCCGGCAGCGTGTCGGCGACTGCACGCCACGCGTTGAAGTCAAGCGTCGCAGACCTGCGATCGTCGGACGGCACAGGCGTCACGGTCAGGGCGATTCTTGTTGAAGCGTTGCCTTCAGGCGGTCAAAGACCACGGTTTCCTATTACCCCGTCATGGGCGCTCAAACTGCTGGAAGCCTACACTACGGCGAGTTAGCGTCTGCTGCGGAGATTTCCCGGCTGCTACGCGCGTTGCGCAGCGGCTCGGGCAAGAACTTCTTGAAGTCCGCCGGCACGACGTCTTCCGTAGCGATATCTGGAAATAGCCGCTTTCCCGCCTCTTGGTATGCCCGGGCGACGAATTCGCCGCACGTGTAACGGTCACCAATCGTGTAGTTGACCGCGAAGAGGCGAAAGATCCGGTGCAAGACGATGACGCCGATATCGACGGAATCGTAACCATCGCCGACCTGCGTCTCGGCCCAGCGCACTGCTGCAGCGCGGTGATCCGCAAAACCTGGGATGACGAGGTAGGGATGGCGGCCGGGTTCGGTCCGCAGGTCCCGTCTGCGCACGCCGCGCGGCACCGCTTCAAGTATCACCCGTGCATCGCGGGCTAACGCGACGTGGAAGAACGGCGACCCGGTGACAAGCGAAATCACCCGGTCGCGGCCGCGCGCACGATAGAAAAGCAGAAGGTCGCCGGATGCGAAGTCCGGCGACCTTTGCAGATCGCGCTGATCGCCGATGTGGTCCTTAGTCGGCATTCGCTCCTTCGACGATGTTCTCGAGCACTTTACCGCTGCGAGCGTCGACACCCACTTCATGCTTCACGCTGCCGTGTTGAATGACGAACGAGTAGCGCAGGCCGCTGCCGCCCTTCTCCTTCTCCAGTTCGAAGTCGACGACTTTGCCGGGATACGTCTTGACGGCGATCGCCCTTGCCTGGGGCAAGGTCACCTTGGCTTGGCTTGCATACCGCGCGCCGGAGTAGGCAAGAACGGGGACGGCAGCAAGCACCGCCGCCGTGGTTGCCAGGGCGATACGAGCGACATTCTTCATGGGGTCTCCTCTGAGTGTTGAGTATGTTTGGAGAGAGCCGGAATTCAACGCGCCGTCACGAACACACTGCTCAAGCTATGCTAGAAGAGTACGCGACACTCGACTTTGAACGCATGCGGCGCACGGGCTTTCCCGAGGTCATATACTGCCCGGGCAAGGCCGATGAGCAGATCGCCGCGATCGCGGCCGCGTTGGCGGTTGAAGCTCCCATCGTTATGGCAACGCGAGCGACACCCGAGGCGTTCCAGGCGGTGCACGCACGACTGCCGCAGGCGCGCTATTTTGAACAGGCACGTATCATCGCGCTCGAATCCACGCCTTTACCTCGCGTCGGCCTGGCGGCAGTCGTCTCGGCCGGCACGTCGGATGCCCCGGTGACTGCGGAAGCGGCGGTGGCGCTGGAGCTCATGGGCAACCGCGTGCAACAGATCCATGACGTCGGCGTCGCTGGTCTGCATCGTGTGTTGCGGCACAGCGAGCTGCTGCGGGAAGCCAACGTCGTCATCGCCGTCGCCGGCATGGATGGTGCGCTGCCGGCGGTCATCGCCGGGTTGACCGACAAACCCGTCATCGCCACGCCCACGAGCATCGGGTACGGTTCCTCGTTCCAAGGACTGGCGGCGTTGCTCGCGATGCTCAACGCCTGCCCCGGCGGCGTCGCGGTGGTGAACATCGATAACGGTTTTGGCGCTGCGTGCATCGCTTCGCGCATCAATCACCTGGCGTGCTCGGGCAGACCGCCGGCATGAGAATGGTATCGGCGACTTCATCAGAAGCCGCCCTGCGCGAGATCGTGCGCGGCTTGCACAGCGTGGTCGTCGCATACTCGGGCGGCGTGGACAGCGCGCTCGTGCTGGCGATCGCCACGGCCGAACTGGGTGAGCGCGCGCTCGGCGTCACCGGCCGGTCTGCATCCTTA
>JALYZS010000117.1 GCA_030948745.1 Vulcanimicrobiota bacterium
TCGAGTCCGGCATGACGAGCGGTGTCGAAACGAGCTACGACCGCCTCGATCGCGTCCTTGACCAGGCTGCGTGATCGCCGCAGCCTATCGCGCCACCAGCGGTCACCCGGGTCTTTGGGTCTGGGCAAGAGAGGACTCGAACCTCCACGGGTCGCCCCACCGGATTCTAAGTCCGGCGCGTCTGCCAGTTCCGCCACATGCCCACGGGCTTCGGTGATCGTGCTCTAAAGAGAGTATCGGCGTCTACGAGTCAGATTGCTGGCGCCGCACTTGGAGCAGATTCCGCACCGAACCGTCCGGCGACGCTAGGCGCGCGAGCAGGTCGGCGCTTCGCCACTCTTCGTCGTTGTCGACGATGCCGTGTAGCAGCATCGTATCGCCGACGGCGTCGACCCAGATCGGGCGGCGCGCGAGGATCGCATCTTCCGAGATAGCGTCTTTGAGCTTCTGCGTCG
This sequence comes from Vulcanimicrobiota bacterium, assembly GCA_030948745.1. GTDB lineage: Bacteria > Vulcanimicrobiota > Vulcanimicrobiia > Eremiobacterales > Eremiobacteraceae > JALYZS01. Next base: position 456 of record JALYZS010000117.1, read on the forward strand.
GTGGCGGGTTGAAGGCCAGCGGGCCCGTGACTTTTTTCAAGGCGCTGCTCGCGACGCGCCCGGCCGACCCGGCGACCTCCGCCGCAGCACGTGCTGCTCTTCCCGTTTCGCGGACCGCGATGCCCTGGAGTGTCGTAAAATTGCGCACTGCCCTGCGGCGCAGCTCAGATCGTGCCGGTTTGGGCGCTATCGAGTAGCCCGCGACGAGCCCCAACGCCGCCGCCGCGACGAGTCCCCAGGTGAGTCTTGGTCCCATCTTCTACCCTCGGCGGTCGCCGTATGCGTCGTGAGGGACTTGAACCCACAACCAACAGATTAAGAGTCTGCTGCTCTACCAATTGAGCTAACGACGCGCACGCGACCGGACGGCTTTCGCTAGGAGCTTTTACCGCTCTTGCCTGCGGCGGCCCCCTTCGTCCGGTGGTTTGGCCGGGCCGTTTTAGGAAAGAACCGTAGGGAATGAGCGGGCACAGAGCAAGCTTTGCGAGCACGCGGCCATCGCTTATTTCAGCGCGCCGGCTGGTGAAGCAATGGGCCACCGAAGCAGGCTTCGGTGAGGGCGAGGTCTTCGACATCGTGCTGGCGACCGGCGAGGCCTCGACGAACGCAGTGCTGCACGCTTCTAGCGAAGCGGGTTTCTGGCTGGCCTGCGAGGTATTCGAGCACCGGCTTGCCATCCAAGTGCACGATTTCGGGCCTGGTTTCTCGTTGCAGGGGCGCGGGGTCTACATAGAACCGCACCTCCGCAGTGCCGGCGGCCTCGGCATCTACATCATGCGGTCGCTCATGGATGAAGTGAGTTTCGAAATGGACGAGAGCGGCACGACCGTCACGCTGGTCAAAATCAAGCGGCCATGCCGCAGCCAGGGCGGCGCACCCTGCGACCAGGCGTCTGGTCGTTGAGCGCTTTCAGGCGTTGTCGAGGTTGTCTTCCCGTACTTCGGGCTCCGCGAACCACATCAGTTTGTGCTTCGTGCCGAACTGATCGGTAGCGATGACGCGAGGCGTCCCTTCCGTATCGGTGACCACGCCGAATCGTATCTGGCGCTGATCGTCGAGAAACACAATGCGCGGGCTGCCGTCGGCTTGCGAGAGGGCGATGCCGACGCGCAGATTACCGAGGTGGTCGTTGAAGAACAACGTCGGTTTGCCGTTGACGGCGCCGAGCTCGACACAGACCCGCCCCTTATCATCCATCATATTCAGCACGGGCCAGTGGTTCGTGACCTGCACGTTGAGCCGTACGTTGCGCTTCTGGTCCATGAACTCGAGGATGGGATTATCATCAATGGTCTTCAAGAGGGCGCGCAGCTCTCCGTTATCACCGATCAGTTGAAATCGTTTGGCGGTGACAGTGTTCGCCCTGATCTCGTCGACGGCCATGGCCGGTCCTTTCTCAGGCGGAAACGCCGAATAGAACGTGTTCGTAAGGGGGGAGGCGCACCGCTCAACCCACGCTGCGATAATACGACCCGAGGCGACAAATCCCGCTTGTGTTGCCCAGCCCTGGGAGATGGGAGGTAGCATCAGCCCAACCGGGCGACTCAGTACTGACCGAGTGTGCCGTCGATCTTTGCCCGCTCCACAGCACGAGCGAACAGCCACAAGGACAGCGGCAACATTATCGCCGACGCGACGAGCAACCACAGCGCATCCGGTGCCAGCTGGCTCAGGCTGCCGCCATGCATCGCGCCGCGAAAGCCGTTGAGCGAGTGCGTGATGGGAAGGGTCCAGGACAGATACTGTAAGTACATCGGCAGGACGCTCACAGGGAACAAACCACCGCCGAGAAGATTCGCCAAGCCGCTCATCACAAAACCCGTCGGTCCGGCTTGTTTGAACGTCATGATGCTCGCGGCGCTCATGACGCCGATCGGTGACATGCACGCGATCGTCAGCAGGGTGAACACGAGGGCGCTGGTCAGATTCACATGCGACAGGTCGGACCCTAACAGCATGCCCATCCCGAGCGTGGCGACCGCCTGCAGCAGCGTGAGGGTGAACGCCCATAACCCCGTCGACAAGATGATCGTCGGCAGGCTCGTAGGCGTCGCGATGAGCACTTCAAGCGTGCCCGTCATCTGGTCGTTGCGGATCGCGCCTTGGAAGCACTGGATCGCTGTCGCTTGGAAGCGCAAGAAGGCGAGGTTGATGACCATGAAATCGAAATATGTGGCGATTTTGCCGCCGAAGCCATATTGCGCGGACGGCGAGATGAGCTTCGAGATGAAATAGAACGCCAAGACCGACGTGAGGATCGAGATCCAGCGGATCCAAAACGAGATGTCGTATGAGAAATCGAGCCGCGCGTCACGCCAGAACATGGCGAGCGCTTTGTGCAGCGTATTGCGCCAGCCGGGCAAAGGTCGCTGCTGCGGCAGCGGGCTAACGAGCGTCGCCAAGTTGTGTCAGCCCGCTGAACACGTCGAGCGGGGCGGGATCTTCCGAGCGCAGACTGCGGATCTGGGCGCCGTTCGCCGTGAGCACACGCAGCATCTCGTCGACGGCGCTGCCGCTGGGCTCGAGCTCTACGTTGAGCGACACCCCGTCGACGGTCTGCAGTGAGCTCACGGTGCGCAGCCCTTGCATGGCCTGGATCTTGGCCAGCATGGCAGCATCGACGTTGTCGAGCGTGATGTGATAGCGCAGGAAGCGGGCGAACTGGGCGTCGAGGACCTTGGGCGGCGCGTGAGCGATGATGCGGCCGTCGCGCAGGATCGCGACCGAATCGCAAATGCTCCACGCCTCTTCGAGCGAGTTCGTCGCCAGCACCGCGGTCTTGCCGCGCTGCGTCACGAGCACGTCGCGGATCATCCGCCGGATCTCATGCGCGTGCATAGGGTCGACGGCGCGGGTCGGCTCGTCGAAAAAGATGATGTCCGGATCGCCGAGCAGCGCGCGCGCGACTGAAAGCCGCTGGCGCATCCCGGAGGAGAAGGTGTCGAAGCGGCGGTCGATGAGTTCCGTCAGATCCACTAGCGCCACGACCTCGGCGATGCGCTGCTCGAGCAGATCACCGTACAGGCCGACAAGCGCGCCGAAGAAGCGCAGATTCTGGCGGGCCGTGAGACGGAAGTAAAAGCTGCGTTCTTCGCTCACGCACAGACCTATGCGCCGCTTCACCTCCATAGGGTTGGTACGTGCGTCGACGCCCGCCACGGTGATGGTGCCACGATCGGGGATGGAGAGCGTCGCCAGGATCTTGAGCAGCGTGGTCTTGCCCGCGCCGTTCGCGCCGAGCAATCCGAACAGCTCGCCCGCGCGCACCTCGAGGCAGATG
>JALYZS010000348.1 GCA_030948745.1 Vulcanimicrobiota bacterium
GCTGCGCAACAGCGTCTCCTCCGGCGGCCACATGATGAACGCGGACTCGGTGAGCACCGAGGGCTGCTCGGTCGGCCGCGCCAGCGCGAGATTGTCGAAGAACAGCCCGTAATCGGCCAGGGCCGTACGGCGCCCATACGCGGCATGGATCGCGCGTGCGAGCTCCAGGCTTTGCGGTTGATAATAGTATACGGAATATCCATGATGCCGAAACGGGTCGATGCCATCCGGCAGCGCGTTGTTATGCACGCTGATCAAAATATCGGCGCCGGCGCGGGCCGCGAGGAGCGTACGGTCATACAGCCCCACCGGCACGTTGGCGTAGCGCGTCAACAGCGTACGCGCTCCAAGGGCCTGCAACCGCGCCGCCAACCGCTTCGCGATGGCGAGATTGACATCGCGCTCCTGCGTGCCCAGCGGGCCGATGGCGCCCGTGTCGGGCGAGTGGCCGGGATCGATGACGACGAGCAGCCCGCGCAGCGCAGGGGCAGGCGGTTTCGAGAACGGCGGTGGCTTTTTCACGTCGAGTTGGATCTCGTTGCCGTGCCAATCGGCATGGTAACCCCACAGGCCGTGCTGGTGCAAGCGGATGTCGACCGTGGCGACGCCGCCTGGCAGCTCGTCCCCGCGCACGGATGCGACGTTGCTGCGATCGCTGCCGTAGCGGATGAAATCGGTGCTCGCTGAAGCGCCGTACATGCGGATGCGCAACGCCGGCTGGTCGCTCGACTCGCTGATGCGGAAAGGAACGCGCGCGCTCAGATGGATGCTCACGCTACTACTGCGCACGCCGTCACGGATGGCTATGTCTTCGACCTGCGCGCGCGGCGGCAGCGTGCCGGCAGGCTGCAAATTCAGTGATTGCTTGTCGATCCACCCCTGCTGGGCGCTGCCGAGCGCGACGCGGAAGTAATCGCCCGAAGCGCCGGTGATTTCGAACGGTGTGCCTGCGGGTGGGAAGAAGAGCCAGCCACCGTTCGGCTCCGATTCCACAATACCGTAGGGCCGTGCGTCGATGTCTTTCGCATGATCCGCCAAGATGATCGTGCCGACGCGATGAGCATCCGCTGATGCTAACGCGATTGTACCGCGCGCGGTGGTTTTCTGCGAGGTGCCGTCCGATGCGCTCACTGCATAGGTGACGTGCCATGGACCCGTGCCGGACGCCGGCACGCGCAACGCACCTTCGTACAGACCGCCGATGTTGTCGCCTGCAGCGACGGCGTCACCGAGCGCGCGCTCTTTATCGGATGGATTGAGCGCGGCGACGCTTGTCTCCAACAATGTGACCGTCGGTCCGCCCGGATCGAGCGTCGCACTGACGCGCGCGCCAACGCTGGCTTTGACGAAGAGCCGGACGGCGTCCCCGGCTTCGAGCTGTTGGTCGACCTGCGGCTGCGCGGCGGCTGCCGCATCGATCGTCGCGGGAGTTGCGCGGGTGGTCTGCGGCGGCTCGTCGACCAGCACCGTACGCGTCATACGCAAACTCGAGTGCGATGCGGCCACGTCGGCGACGACGTTGAGGGCGAATGAGCCCGGGCTGAAGGGTACGAATGCGATCCAACCACCGGAAGGTGCGACGAACGCGCGAGCGCCGTTGACGCTGAGCGTTGCGCCTCGCGGGGCGGCGCCGAAGATGAACGACCGCGTCACGTACGGCAGGTGCGCGTGCTCGCTCGGATATTGGACAGCGAGCGCAGACGCCGTGCTCTGCGCTGCGTGCGCATCCGGTTGCAGCGGCTGTGCGAGCGTCAACAGCGCGAGTGCGATGAGCGCGAGCACGCCGGCGCAACGTCGCGGCAAGGGAATGGTCGTCATGCAAAAGAACCCGGGCGCATGCTCCGTCGCTGGAAGAACATCTTAATACGTGCGTGTTTTCTGGCGACCCTCTCCCTGGCCTGCGTCTCGTGCGGCGCCAAGACACAATCCGGCCAGGTGACGATCGTCATCAACAGCAACGCGTACAGCCCAGGCAGCGTGACCGTCACCCAGGGCACGCTTGTCACCTGGATCAATCAAGACTCCCAACCGCACACCGTCACGGCGATCGGCGCCTTCGATTCTGGTCCGATCGCGCCCGCGGGTGGACGCTGGTCGTGGGTCGCGGCCCAACCGGGGACCTTCCAGTACCATAGCGTCATGCAGCCCAACATGGCGGGATCCATCACCATCGTCGTGAGCGGACCGACGAGCTATTGAAGCCAGCCTTGCGCTTCGGGCTGGCGCTCGGCGTCGTGGTAGTGCTGGCCGGCTGTTCGAGGGTCGCCGTCCAGACCGATCGCGCCAACAGTTTCACCGTCCCCGGCACCCTGCGCTACGCCGACATCTCAGAACCCAACAGTATGAACCCGCTGCTGCGTCTCGAGGCGGTCAGCACGGACATCGACATGTTCATCTACGGGTTTTTCTTCAACCTCGACGACAAGATGCACTACGTGCCCGAGCTGGCGACCGAAGTTCCGACCTACAAAAACGGCGGCATCAGCACCGACGGACTCACGCTTACATATCATTTGCGCCAAGGGGTGAAATGGCACGATGGCTTCCCCTTCACGGCGCACGACGTCGTGTTCACGACGCACGCCATCCTCAATCCCAAGAAC
>JALYZS010000367.1 GCA_030948745.1 Vulcanimicrobiota bacterium
GTTCTTGCCGTAGCATACACATACCAAGCCAAAGACTTGGCGCTGCTGTACTGGTACGAAGCTTTGCTGAAACGCCAGGCGGGCGTGGGTGAACCCGCGCCACTACATTAGAAACGATGCTTTGTCGTGACTGGCGCCGCTAAGATTTGAGGTTACGGCCCGGTTGGGCGACCGCGTGCGATCACGTCGTCTTCGGAGTCACCGAATTGCGCCAGGCGGCTGTTGGCCCGGTCACGCAAAATCTCGCGCCGCTCGTATTCCGAAACGGGATCGATACGAAGGACGTCGTCTTCAGTAAGCTCGGACATCAGCTTGATCGGGAACGATTTCATCGCACCCTCCTTTGCCTTCAGCGTACCCCAAAAGGCTGGCTCCAAAAACCACATTCTAGAAGTAAGCTTCCACTGTGCGGTGGACCGATATGTTTCGTTAGCGCTTGAAATGTTCCTCGATTATCTGATTTGCGGCGCTCCGCGGGTCGATTTCACGCTGCAGAACCCGAGCCAGGACAGCATCCATGGCGCCGTTTGCAGCCATCTGGTCGTTGACGAAGGCGCCGATCCCGCGAGCGACCGCCTCCACGACCTCTTGCCGTAAACGGTCTTTCGAGCGGCCCATCCGCTCATCAGCGTCGAGCACCAACCGGTGGCGTTGGCAGGCGGCCCACAGCATATCGATGCCTTTCCCGCTTGTGGCTATGGTTTCGACGATCGGAGGTACCCAGCGTCGCCGGCGCTCCTCAGAGCCGCCCAAGGTCAACATGATCCGCAGATCTGTTATGGTCTGGGCTGCACCAGGCCGGTCAGCCATGTTGACGACGAAACAATCAGCGATTTCGAGCAGCCCGGCCTTGATCGTCTGCACGCCGTCGCCCAATCCCGGCACAGTGACGACCACGACGGTGTCGGCGACCTTCATGATTTCAAGCTCAACCTGTCCGACCCCGACCGTCTCTACGATGATGATGTCGCGCCCGAACGCATCGAGCGCACGTATGACGTCGCGCGTTGCGGGAGCAAGACCTCCGGCATTCTGGCGCGCGGCCATGCTCCGGATGAAGACGCCCGCATCGCCGGCATGACGTTGCATGCGCACCCGATCGCCGAGAACCGCGCCTCCGGTGAACGGACTGGAGGGATCGACAGCCACAATACCTACCGACAGGCCGTCCTTGCGAATCGCAGCGGCAAGCCCGTCGACGAGGGTGCTCTTCCCGGATCCCGGCGGCCCGGTGACGCCGATGATGTGCGCATGGCCCGTGTGCGGATACAAAGCCGCCACCACTTCCGCAGCGTGTTCGTCGTTGTTCTCAATTTTGGTGATTGCGCGTGCCAACGCGCGCCAATCACCGGCGACGACTCGGTGTGCGAGCTCAGTGGGGTTGGAAAATTGCGAGCGAGGCGGCTCTGGCATATGCGCAAACCTTCCCGCCGGATTCTGCGTGAGCCTGCGGCAGCGCGCACGGCAGGGCTTGCGTCATTCGCACGCAACTGGTCGGCATGCAAACGGCCACGACACGCTTGACCGTACGAAAGCCCTTCAGTCTTTTCGCCACGGCGGTCTCGCACGGCTGGTATCAAACCTTGCCATTTCGCTGGCAACCAAAGGATGAGTCGCTGGAGCGCGCCGAGCGATTACAGGACGGCCGCGTGATGCTGGTGCGCATGCACGAAGAAGCCTCCACACGCCGCGGCTATCGCGACGTCGTCGTGCAGGTAATTGGAGAAGGCGCGAGCGATCCCGGCGTCGCGCAAGAAATGGGCCGCCGTTGCGGCGTCATGTTGCGCATTGATGAAAAACTGGATGGCTTCTTTGCGCTGGCTCGTAGCATGCCCGATCTGAAAGGAGCGCTGCGCGCGGGCGGGGGCCGATGCGTGCGAGCACCCTCGCTCTGGGAGGACGTCATCAAAACAATTCTCGGCACGAACGTTACCTGGCGTCAAGCAGTAAGCATGATCAACCGCTTGGCAGCGCTGGGAGACGTCTGCCCGGCGGATCCATCCTTGCACGCATGGCCGACGCCGGGGCAAGTCGTGCGCGCGGGAGAAAAATTTTTGCGCGACCGCGTCCGCGCCGGCTACCGCTCGCAATACATCCTTGAAATCGCGCGGCAGCAAAAGTCGGGGGCGCTCGATTTGGACGCCTTGGACGCAGCCTCGCGCAGTATGAACTCGACGGAGTTGTATGCGGCGCTCGTTCGTTTGAAAGGCATCGGTAAATCATCCGCTCACTATCTCTTGAGCCTGCTCGGGCACTACGATCACATCAGCGTCGACAGCGCCACCTTCGCGTACGCCACCCGGGAGTTCTTCAGAGGCAAACGCCCAACCGAAGCGCAAATCCGCCGCCGCTTTGCGCGCTATGGAAAGTGGCAAGCGCTCGTGTATTGGTTCG
>JALYZS010000379.1 GCA_030948745.1 Vulcanimicrobiota bacterium
GACCGAGATCGAGCGCTCGTGCGTGCTGCGCTCGCCGCATGTCGACAAGAAGAGCCGCGAGCACTTCGAGATCCGCACGCACAAGCGGCTCATCGACATCCTGCAGGCCAGCGCCAAGACGATGGACGCGCTCATGCACTTGGACCTGCCGGCAGGCGTGGACATCGAACTGAAGGCATAAGGATATGAAACACATCATCGGCCGCAAGGTCGGCATGACCAACGTGTTCGCAGAGGACGGCCGGCGCATTCCGGTGACCGTCATCGCCGCGGGACCGTGCCAGGTCATCGAGCGCAAAGCCGCCGACAAGCACGGCTACGACGCGGTGGTGCTGGGCTTTGAAGACGCCAAGATCAAGCGCCTGAACAAGCCCATGCGCGGCCGGTTCGAAAAGCTCAACGTCGCGCCCAAAGCGGTGCTGCATGAATTCCGCACCGATGGAGGCGATCTCAAAGGCGGCGACATGGTCAGCGTGGCGTCGTTCGCCGCCGGTGACCGCGTCGACGTCACCGGCCTGAGCAAGGGCAAAGGGTTTGCCGGCATCATGAAGCGCTGGAACGGATCCGGCGGCGGTGCGAGCCACGGCTCGATGATCCATCGCCAGCCCGGCAGCGCTGGCGACACCAACGCCGCCAAGACCGTCAAAGGCAGTCATCGTCCCGGGCACCTCGGGGTCGAGCGCATCACGACCCTCAACCTGGAAGTCGTGCGCGCCGACGAACAGCGCAATCTGCTGCTCGTGCGCGGCGCGGTGCCGGGCGGGCGCAGCGCGGTCGTATTCGTGCGGCCGTCGGTGCGCGCCAAGGCAAAGGCCAAGGCGTAGCGCGATGCCGATCGACAAACTCGACAGGCACGGTAAGAAGACGGGTAGTGCGCAGCTGCCGGCGGTGTTCGACATCAAACCAAAACTTTCGCTGCTGCACCAAGCCGTCGTGCGACACCTCGCCAACCGCCGTGCCGGCACCGCGAGCACCAAGACGCGTGACGAAGTCGCGGGCGGCGGGCGCAAGCCATGGCGCCAAAAGGGGACCGGGCGCGCGCGCCACGGCAGCATCCGTTCGCCGATCTGGCGCAAGGGCGGCGTCGTGTTCGGGCCGCATCCGCGCTCGTTCGCGGTCGGCATGAACAAGCAGACGCGCCGGCAGGCGCTGGCGATGGCGATTGCGGGCAAAGCCGAAGACGGTGCCCTCAGCCTCATCGACACCGGCGCACTGAAACTGGAGAAGACCAAAGATTTCATCGCTCTGCTGTGGGCGGATGGTGCGCGCGATACCGTGTTGTTCGTGCTCGACTTCGAGCGCGACCGCAACTCGCGCCAGATCCTCTTGAGTGCGCGCAACCTGAAACACGCGCACGTCATCGGCCACCGCGACCTGTCCGTGCACGCGCTGCTGCAGCACGATCGCGCGGTGTTCAGCAAACACGCGTTTGACGCGATCGCGGAGGTGTGCGGTGCCTGATTCCCGTCAGATGATCGTGCGGCCGCTCGTGACCGAAAAATCGATCGGGCAGACCGCCGTCTCGCAATACAGCTTCGCCGTCGCGCCGGATGCAACCAAGCACACCATCAAGACCGCCATCGAGCAGGTCTTCAAGGTGAAGGTGTTGCGCGTGAACACGCTGAGCGTGCACGGCAAACGCAAACGCGACGTACGCCGCCGCACGCGCAAGCCGTCGGTGCAGCGCTCGGACTGGAAGAAGGCGATTGTGACCCTGCGCGAAGGCGACAAGATCCAGCTCGGAGGCGTGAACTACTTTGAATCATAGCAGGGGTGGGCGACCGCAATGCCGGTAAAAACCTTTAAAGCCACGTCTCCGGGCCGCCGTTTCGCCGCCATCTCCTCATTTGAGGAGCTGAGCAAGAAACCGCCGGAAAACTCATTGTTGGAGCCGCAGCAAAAGCACGCCGGCCGCAACTTCAACGGCCATATCACCGTGCGCCATCGCGGCGGCGGGCACAAGCAGATGTACCGGCGCATCGACTTCAAGCGCAATAAGGACAGCATCCCAGCCAAGGTGTTCGCGCTCGAGTACGACCCCAACCGCTCGGCGCGCTTGGCGCTGCTGCACTACCGCGACGGCGAGAAGCGCTACATCCTGGCGCCGCTGGGTCTGCATAAAGGTGACGTCATCGAGTCCGGTCCGGCGGCCGACATCAAGGTCGGCAACGCGCTGCCGCTCTCGAACATCCCGCTCGGCACCGTGATCCACAACATCGAGCTATCGCCCGGCGAAGGCGGCAAACTCGTGCGTTCCGCCGGTGGCGCCGCACAGCTCATGGCCAAGGAAGGCGAGTATGCCCAGGTGCGCATGCCGTCGGGCGAAGTGCGCAAGATCGCCGTCACCTGCCGCGCCACGATCGGGCAGCTCGGCAACGTCGAGCACGAAAACCAGGTCGTGGGCAAGGCCGGCCGCACGCGCTGGCACGGACGCCGCCCGCAAGTCCGCGGCGTGGCGATGAACCCGGTCGACCATCCGCACGGCGGCGGCGAGGCGCGCTCGACGGCGGGCCGTCCCCCGACGACGCCCTGGGGTGAGATGACCATGGGCAAAAAGACGCGGCGCAACAAACGCACCACGAAATTTATCGTCAAGCGGCGGAGCAAATAGATGAGTCGTTCAACCAAGAAAGGGCCGTTCGTCGCCGACCACTTGCTCGTCAAGGTCGAGCGCATGAATGCTTCGCGCGAGAAGCGGGTCATCAAGACCTGGTCGCGGGCATCGACCATCATCCCGGCGATGGTCGGGCATACGATCGCGGTATACGACGGCAAGCGTCACATCCCGGTCTACGTGCAAGAGAACATGGTGGGCCATAAACTGGGCGAGTTCGCTCCCACGCGCTTGTTCCGCGGCCACGGCAGCGGCGGCGACAAGGCCGCGACCGCGGTGGTGAAGTGATGCAAGCCCGCGCAACCGTCAAATTCTTACGCGTGCCGCCGCGCAAGGCGCGCCGCGTGGTGGACACGATTCGCGGCAAGCGCGTCGACC
>JALYZS010000040.1 GCA_030948745.1 Vulcanimicrobiota bacterium
TTATTAGCGGCGATGAGTCGCAACGCGCGCTGGATCAGCCGGCGCAGATCCAAGCTCGACAGCCCGGCGGTTTGCGCATAGACGGGATTCAAGTCGCCCTCATATGGTTCGTCCGGTTTGAGCAGCCGGTGTCGCGAGACGTTGATCGTGGCTCCGGCGAGCGTATACTCCACGCGACCGCGTACGAAGATGCGGCTGCCGGGCTTGAGCTGGCTGCCCAGATAGGGACGGCCGAACCACACCGCTTGGATCATACCGCTGCCATCCTCGATGATGGCTGTGGTCTTGGCGCGGATGCGCCCGCGCAGGTGGATGTGACTGCAACGCACGATCGAACCCAGCACGTTCTGCTCGGGATTGCCCTGTGCCGCATCGACGGCTGCGTGGCGCTGTCCGAGGATCTCGGCGATGGTCGCCGCCGAGCGCAAGTCATCATACCGAAATGGGAAGTGGCGCACGAGGTCGCGCACCGTCTCGATACCGAGCCGTTCGAGTTGCGCAGCGACGCGAGGCGTGACTTGCGGCAGACTCGCCGCGGGCATCTGCAAGAGCGACATCGTTCGGTCCAGCGGGTTCGAGCGCTGCGTCGACCGCCCCCTGCGCGCCTGAAGGTGACGCGCCTGGACGCGTGGGAAACCGTGCCTGGAGGTCAGGATGAAGAGATTTCTATCGTTGCTGTGCGGTTGTGCGTGGGCTGGTGCGGCGTTGATGGCCTGCACGCCCAAACCACAAGCATCGCCGCCGCCCGCGCACTTCGAGCCGCTGCAAGTCATCTGGTCGGGGACAAGCGGCGGCTACGACGTGAGTTGGACCTCGCGCGAGATTTCGGCGCAGCGCAGCGGCGCGAAGTCAGCGGCCCCCGCCTTCTCCGAAACCGGACTCACGATCGCCGATTTCTCCGACATCTCGAGCCGGAAGACGGGCGACTGTGATTTCAAACGCGTGGCGACCGTCTTGTCATTGGTGGGCCCGTGGTTGAGCCTCGAGCACGCCGACGAGTTGCACTGCGGACAAGGTGGGGAGCCAACGCTGCGACATTCCGCCCTCACGATCGATCTGGCGCGCCCGCGAGAACGCCCGCAGCTTACGCGCATCATCCCGAGCGCGAAAACGGCGATCAGCGCGGCGCTGACGAGCGCTCGCAACGCGTGTCACGGCGGCGCACCCGCAGACTTCCTCAACCGGTTCGCTTTTGTGCAGCTGCGCGGCGCACAAATACAAGTGCGGTTTGGGCTGCCAGCGGACTGCAGCGCTGCTGATGTCACTGCCTGGCTGCCCGTTCCGCCCGCGCGCAGCGCATGGTTCATTGCTGCGGCGCACAAGACGCGCGGCTTTCTCATGGCCGACCAAGCGACAGTCGCACGCGGCAGAGGCACGACGATCCTCTATCACGTGCACACGGCGTCGAGCAGTCGCTGAGGGCGCTGCTGGCGCGCGCAACCGCAGACGAACGAGGCGACACCCAGATTCGAACTGGGGATGGGGGTTTTGCAGACCCCTGCCTTACCACTTGGCTATGTCGCCGTGGCTGGCGTTTTTCGGAGCGTCGCACACCCTTCCTTGCCGGGCCTGTGCCGGACCACGCACGCCGCGGAGCCGCTGTTTAGTGCTCCTGGCGCCGCGGTACAACAAGTGTGGGGACGATGCGAAGATATGGATTTCACCCTCCAGGTGCAGCACGTCGGCGGCATCACCATCGCGGACATTTCCGGCGAGTTCGACATCTATAGCGCGCCGCGTCTCAAGGAGATGTTCGCGGCGCAATTGGAACGCGGCGAGCGTTCTTTTGTCATCAATCTCGAAGGCGTCGTGTATGTGGATTCCTCCGCGTTGGCGGCGATCGTCGCGCTCTACAAGCAAGTGAACGCCAAAAGCGGCAGCCTGCGCGTGATCGCGCACCAGACCCGCACGAAACGGCTGCTCGCGATCTCAGGCGTCGACCGCCTCATCGAGGTGTTCAGCAGCCGCAGAGACGCGCTCGCGGCGGCGCAGCGCAGCACTCCGCCCCAGGCTGAGACCTCAAGCGCATGAGACGCGCAGCCAGGCGCGCGGAAAAACGGCCGGCCGTGGCGGCGCCGAAGAAACGATCAGCGAGCACGACCGTCAGCGCACGCAGCACACTGCGCCGCTACGCCGAGAAGCGTGACTTCTCGCAAACGCCGGAACCTGCCGGCAAAAAAGCCGGCGCCGGCCGGTCGCTGCGTTACGTCATCCAGAAGCACCGGGCGTCGCGCTTGCATTATGATTTTCGGCTCGAGGCTGACGGCGTGCTGAAATCGTGGGCAGTGCCCAAGGGTCCCTCGTTGGATCCCGCGGAGCGCCGGCTGGCGATGCAAGTCGAGGACCATCCGCTCGACTATCGCGATTTCGAAGGCATCATCCCGGCCGGCAACTATGGCGCGGGCGAGGTGATCGTGTGGGATCGCGGCACCTATATCTTGGCCGAAGGCAGCGATCCGTCCGCGGAGATCGGCCGCGGCAAGATCAAGTTCGTCCTCAAGGGCCGTAAGCTCAGCGGCATGTTCACGCTCGTGCGCATGCGTCCGCGCGACGGTTCACAGAACGCCTGGCTGCTCATCAAAGATACGGATGCGGGGGCAGATCCCGATTGGTCGGCAGACGATCATGCCGAATCGGTCAAAAGCGGGCGCACGCTCGACGATATCGCGGGCAACAAACGCGCCAAGCAATGGATCTCCAATCGGCCGGCGGCCGGTAAGCGGCGCTGAGCGATTCCTCTGCCCATCATCCGTCATCCCATGCTGGCCACGCTGGTCGACGCGCCGTTCGATGACCCGGCTTGGGTCTTTGAGATCAAATGGGATGGGGTGCGCGCTATCACCACGGTCGCCGCCGACGGCGAGACGACGATCACGTCGCGCACGGGCAAAGACCTGCTCGTGCAGTTCCCTGAGCTGGCCCGTCTGAGCACATCGTTCAAACGCTTGCCGATCATCGTCGACGGCGAGATCGTGGCCATGGACGAGCAAGGGCGGTCGTCTTTCCAGCTGCTGCAACAACGCCTCAACCGGCGTTCACCGGACCCGCGCCTGGTGAAGCAGGTACCGGCGATCTATTCCGTCTTCGATCTGCTCTACGCCGGCGGGGCCGATCTGCGCAAGCGTGCTCTGCTCGAACGCAAGGCGGAGCTCGAAAAAGCGCTGCGCGTGACGCACCCCCACGTCATGCTATCCAAGCACATAGCGCGCAACGGCAAAAAGCTGTATGCGTTCGCGAAGCAGCACGCCTTGGAAGGCGTCATCGGCAAGGTGGCGGACTCCCCGTACCTCGAGCGGCGTACGCGTTTGTGGGTGAAGATCAAGACGCATCTGGAACAGGAGTGCGTTATCGGCGGCTGGACCGAACCGCGCGGCAGCCGCGATTTCTTCGGCGCGCTTTTGCTCGGCTTGTACGACGGCGGCGAGCTGCGCTACGTCGGTCACGTCGGCACCGGATTCAATCGCGATCTGTTGGCGCAGGTCATGCGCGCGCTGCAACGGCTGGAGACGAAGGCGTGTCCCTTCGGGCAGCGGCCCAAGAGCAACTCACCTTCGCATTGGGTGCAGCCGAAGCTCGTGGCCGAAGTGAAGTTCGCGGAATGGACCAACGAAGGCATCATGCGGGTGCCGGTCTTCGTCGGTCTGCGCCAGGATAAGGATCCGCGCGAGTGCGTGCGCGAGGTCGCGCAGCCCAGCGGCGCTGCCCGGAAAAGAAAGGGACGTTGATGGCGCGCACGGTCCAAGCATTGCAGGTCGTGGGGCGAGCGCTCCAGGTCAGCAATCCCGACAAAGTCCTGTGGCCTGACGACGGTCTCACCAAGGGCGACCTCATCACCTACTACCGTTCGGTCTCGCGCTGGCTATTGCCATATCTGCAAGCCAGGCCGCTGACGTTGCAGCGTTGGCCGGACGGCATCGAACGCTGGTCGTTCTTCGAAAAAGACGCCCCGCGCGGCACGCCCGATTGGGTGAAGACGATCGCCCTGC
>JALYZS010000077.1 GCA_030948745.1 Vulcanimicrobiota bacterium
GGCATACCCGCCGCCCTCGCGCTTGAGCACGAGGCCTCCAGCGGAACGTTCGTGTTTGACGCGCCCGGCCCGCCGCGGTCGTTTCAGTCGCGCTTCTCGTTTCCGGAACGAGACCTAGGCTGCCAGCGCAATCCCACACCTTTGTTGGCGAGCCGGCCGACCTGCGCTTCATCCACGCGCCGCACCGGTGTGTGGAGCGGCAGTTGCGCCATCGAAGCGGGATCAGCGTGCGCCTGCGCCACGAGCGCATGCATGGTGTCGGCGAAGTTGTCGAGCGTCTCTTTTGTCTCTGTTTCGGTCGGCTCGATCATCAGACATTCAGGCACGACGTGCGGCCAGTACATGGTGGGAGCATGGATACCCGCGTCGAGCAATCCTTTGGCGAGGTCGAGCGCGCGTACGCCGGTCTGTTTCTTGAGCGCTTCCGCCGAGCACACGAACTCGTGCCTGCAGTGATCCGCATAGGGGACGTCGAGCACGTCTTTCACGCGCTCGCGCACGTAATTGGCATTGAGCACCGCAAGCTGGCTGTTGCGGCGCAGTCCCTCCTCACCGTGCACGATGATGTACGCGTACGAGCGGACGACCGCCAAGAAATGCGACCAGAACGTCCGCACCGGACCGATGCTCGACGGCAGGTCGAAGTCGAGCGCGAAGCTGCCATCGCGCTGCAACGTCACGAGCGGCGCCGGCAAATACTTGGCCAGCTTCGCGTTGGCCCCCACCGGACCAGCCCCAGGGCCGCCGCCGCCGTGCGGCACCGAAAACGTCTTGTGCAAGTTCAGATGAAGCAGGTCGAAGCCCATGTCGCCGGGCCGCGTCAGTCCGACGATGGCATTGGCGTTGGCGCCGTCATAGTACATCAAGCCGCCGGCCGCATGCACGGCCTGCGTGATTTCGATGATGTCGTCCTCGAACAGACCCAAGGTGTTCGGGTTGGTCATCATGCAGACCGCAGTCGTCCCATCGAGCTTCGCCTTGAGCGCCCCGACATCGGTGCGTCCGCGCTTGGTGGAAGGAATGGAGAGCACTCGGTAACCGACCATGGAAGCGCTCGCGGGATTCGTGCCGTGCGCCGTGTCCGGCACAAGGCAGGTCGTGCGCTCCGCTTGGCCGAGGTCGCCGAAATATTTTTTCGCCATGAGCATCGCGGTGATCTCGCCGTGGGCACCGGCCGCAGGCATCAGCGAGAACGCGGTCATGCCGAACAACGCGGTGAGCATCGTCTGCATATCCCACAGGACCCGCAAGGCGCCTTGGGCGCCGCGATCCGGTGCCAAGGGGTGCAGCTGGGTGAAGCCGCCGAACGCCGCGGCCGCTTCATTGATCTTGGGGTTGTACTTCATCGTGCACGAGCCGAGCGGGTAAAAATTTCGATCCACGGAGAAGTTGCGGCTCGACAGCTCGGTGTAATGACGTGCGACCTCGATCTCGGCGAGATCCGGCAGCGGCAGCTCGTCGCGCAAGAGAGCAGCATCCAGGTACTTGTCAGGCTGTCCGGCGTCGCAGACGAACTGGCTGCCGCGCCCGCGCGCGCCCCTTTCAAACAGCAGCGACGGCATGCGTGTGCTCCCGTGAAAGTTCGTTGCTCAATTGCTGGATGTCATCCGGCGTGGTGAGTTCTGTCGCGCAGACGAGCAGCACGTCCGTCAGTTCCGGATAATAGCGCGAGAGCGGCAATCCGGCCAAGATGCCCCGCGCCTCCATACGCCTCGCGACGTCTTCTGCGAGCACGGGCGTGCGCACGCAGAACTCGTTGAAGCACGGCGCGGAGTACGGCAACGAGAAACCGGGCAGGGCGCGCAGAGCGTCCGCGAGCTGACGCGCGCGCGCCAGATTCGCGGCGGCGATCGCGCGCAGACCGGTGGCGCCCACCGTCGCCAAGTACACCGTGGCGATGAGCGCGCACAACGCTTGATTGGTGCAGATGTTCGAAGTTGCGAGCTCGCGCCGTATATGTTGCTCCCGGCCTTGCAAGGTGAGCACGAATGCTCGCCGACCATCCACATCGGTCGTCTCGCCGACCAGGCGGCCCGGCAGGCGGCGCACGTGCTCTTTGGTCGTGGCGATGAAGCCGACGTAGGGTCCTCCATAGCCGACCGGCAAGCCGAACGATTGCGCCTCACCCAGCGCGATGTCAGCTCCCTGATCACGCGCGCTCTTCAGCACGGCTAGAGAAAGAGCTTCGGCGGTGACCGCGACACTGAGCGCATCCGCGTTGCGCGCTACCACCGTGCATTGCGCGACATCTTCGATGCATCCGAAGAAGTTGGGCGACTGCACGACGACGCAATCGGCCTTCGTCGGGGCCGAGCCGAGCGCCGAATAATCGGTCCTTCCGTCGGCGCCCAGCGGCAGCTCGATGAGCTCGATGCCCATGCCGGCGGCGTAGGTTCGCAAGGTAGCGCGATAGAGCGGATGCACGCCGCGGCTGATGATGACGCGGTGTCGCTCTTTGGCGTGCAGCGCCATGATGACGCCTTCGACCAACGCGGTCGCACCGTCATAGAGCGAAGCGTTGCTGACATCCATGCCGGTGAGCAAGCAGATGTAGGTCTGCCATTCGAAAATCGCCTGAAGGCTGCCTTGGCTGGCTTCCGCTTGATAGGGTGTATACGCGGTCAAGAATTCCGAACGGGTTGCAAACCAAGGCACAGCGGGAGGCTGGTAATGCCGGTATGCGCCGGCGCCCAGAAACGAGATCATGTTCGCGGCGGTGTTGCGGTCGGCGAGCGCTTTTATGTGGGCAAAGGCGTCCGCCTCGGCCAGCGCCGGCGGCAGTCCGAGCGCCTTTGTGATCTCTAGTCCATGCGGCACGGAAGATAACGCCTCAAGCGAAGGCACACCGATGGCCTCCAGCATCGACCGGATCTCCTGGGGCGTGTGGGGCGTGTACATCGAGCCTAGAGGGTGCTGACGAACTCGTCGTAGGCGTGCGCATCGAGCAGCCCGTCGTTTTCCGAAGCGTCAGCTATCTGCAGTTTCAACAGCCAGCCGTCGCCGAACGGATCGGCGTTGACCTTCGCCGGGTCTTCTTCAACCGCCGCGTTGACTTCTGTCACCGTGCCCGAGAGCGGCGCGTAGATGTCGGACACCGCTTTGACCGATTCGACCACGCCGATCGGTTTGGAACGCTCGAGCCTTGCGCCCGGTTTGGGCAGCTCGACGTACACGATATCGCCCAGCGACGATTGAGCGTACTCGGTGATGCCGACGACGGCCGTGTCGCCGCTCGTCTTCACCCACTCGTGCTCCTTCGTGTACTTGCGGTCATCTGGTTGGGGCACGTCATTTTCTCCTAGCGCGCACGCTTGTAAAAGGGCAACGGTACGACGGTTGCGGCGTGACGCGTTCCGCGGATCTCGATCTCGAGCGACTCGCCTGGAGCGCTGGCCGCAGGCTCGACGAGCGCGGTTCCGATGTTGGAGCCGCCGAGCGCCGGCGCAGGCGATCCGCTGCGCACTTCGCCCACGCGCTGGCCCTTGTGATAGACGACGTATCCCGCCCGCGCGGGCGCTTTTCCGCTCATCACGAACCCTGCAATGCGTGGGTAGTCGCCTTGCTCGCGCTGCCGCAGCAAAGCTTGCTTGCCGGTGAAGTGCGGCTTGTTGAGTTTGACCGCCCAATCGAGCCCGGCCTGGAGCGGCGTGATGCTCTCGCCAAGTTCATGCCCATACAGCGGCATGCCGGCCTCGAGCCGCAGGACATCGCGCGCACCCAAACCCGCAGGACGCAGACCGAGCGCCTGGCCTTTGCCGCTAAGCGTTCGCCACAGGCGCGCTGCCTCCGATGCGGCCACGAAAAGCTCGAAGCCATCCTCGCCGGTGTAGCCGGTGCGCGCGATCTCGGCGGAGATGCCGTCGACCTTACCTTCGGTGGCGAAGTAGTAGCGCAAGCTTGTCAGGTCGGCTTCGCAAAGCGGCTGCAAGAGCGCTTGCGAACGCGGACCTTGCAGCGCGATGAGCGCGTGCCCGCTCGTGCGGTTTTCCATCGTCACATCGCCCGGCAGCGCTCCCTGCAGCAGCGTCCATATCTTGTCCGTGTTCAACGCGTTGACCACCATGAGCCAGCGAGCGGGCAGGCGGTAGATGATGACGTCGTCGTGCGCACCGCCGCGAGCGTTCGTGAGGATGTTGTAGCGCGCTTGATTCGGTTTCATGGTGGCGACGTCGTTGACGCTCAGACTATCGAGCCATGCAGACACGCCATCGCCGCGGATGACGAACTGACCCATGTGCGAGAGGTCGAACATGCCGACCGCGGTGCGCACCGCCTCGTGCTCATCGAGGATGCTCGAATATTGGATGGGCATAAGAAATCCCCCGAAGGGGGACATCTTGGCCGCCAGTTCGACGTGCGTCTCGTAGAGCGCCGTCTTGGACGGATGGATGAGCACGTTCTCGACTTCGGCGGTTACCGGGAACGTCCTAGCCGGTCGCTTCTTCGCGCACTCCCAATATCTTCAACGCCAATGTGGTGCGCGTGCGGACGCCCACTTTTGCGAAGATCCGCTTGAGGTGATCCTCGACCGTATATTCGGTGAGCACCAATTGGTCCGCCGCGCGGCGATTGGAATAGCCGCGCAGCACGAGCGTGGCGACTTCCGTTTCCCGCGGGGTCAGGGAGTAGCTCGCGAGCGCGCTGCGCACGACATCCTGGCGGCTGGCCCGCTCGATGATCAGCATGAGCTGCTGGCGCTCGGCGCTTTCGACCCAACCTGCTCTCACGCAGATATCGCACGACGGGAGCATGACCGAGACCGATTCATCGAGCGTCTGCAAGCGCGACTCGATGTCTTCTATGAGGTTTTCGAGCGTCGTCGGTAAGCCGCAGCCCGCGACAAAAGTGAACTCTGGGCCCAGGATCGGCCGCAGCAGATCGATGCTCGCGTTGTTGGCCATGATGATGCGGCGCTGCGCGTTGACGACCAGAAGACCCGGCATGCGACGGCTGTGCACGCCTTTGACGGGTGCGACAACCAACGGTGTCGTGACCTCGCGCGTTCGCATTTTCATGGCAGGGCTGGCGGACCTCAACGAGCCGAAGGACAAAATACCCACAGCTAAGCAAGCGTGCGTACGTTCGGTCCGGCCTGTGGATAAGGC
>JALYZS010000079.1 GCA_030948745.1 Vulcanimicrobiota bacterium
TACGCGAACGCCGTCACGACGATGAAGATCAACAACGCCGACTTGATGATGACGATGAGCAGCCAATCAGGCAGATGCATCAGACCGTCACCCCACTGGCCACCGCCTCGGCCACCGTCGCCGGCGCTCGGTCGAGTGAGGCTACGCCGGCGCCAAAGGCGTCGAGCAGTCTGTTGACAGGGGCGTCCGGCATGTCGGCAAGCACGAGCGCGTTTCCCGGCGGTGCCTGGTCAGCGATGCGGGCTTCGACTTCGATGCTGCCGCCGCGTCCGCTCAAGCGGATGCGATCGCCCGCGGCGATGCCGGCGCGGCGGGCATCGTCGGGATGCAGAATCGCAAAGGGGGCCGGCCGCATCGGCGCGATGCCGGGGTCGTGCGCCGACGCGCCGCCGCCGGCGTACAGCTTCGGAATGGGGATGATGCTCAGGGTCCCAGCGGCCGGCGCAGGTTCGTCGCGGCCGGTCCGTTGCGCATCGACCTTGGGGCGGGCGAGGCTGCTGTCGGGCTTGCGGCTCTGGTCTTGCGCATTGCTCAAGCGCACGAAGAGGGTGTCGATATCCGCAAGCGCAGGATCCGGGCGGCCCATGGCGCGTGCGAGCGCGGCGATGATCTCGCAATCCGTTGCGACATCCACCGGCGGTTCGAGGGCCTGTTGGAAAGCCTGCCGCCGCCCTTCCAAGTTGGTGACATGGCCGCGCTTTTCGGCGAACGAGGCAGCCGCGAAGACGACATCGGCGAAATTCGCAGTCTCGGTGAGCACCTGGTCGCTCAGCGCCAAGAACGGCACGTTTGCGAGCGCTGCGCGCACGAGCACACCGTCGGGATAGGAGAGCGCAGGGTTGGCGCCTAGGATGAGCAGCGCGTCAAGCCTGCCCTCACTGGCGGCTCGCAGCATCTCACCGGTGGTGAGGCCGACGCCTTCGAGTTCACGGTAACCGGGGCCGAGGTTGGGAACGCAGCCGGCTGCCTCGGCACCGCGTGCGTTGCCCTGGCTGCCGATGACGAAGATGCCGACCGGGTGGTCGTAGCGGTGCAACGCATCCACGAGCCGCTCCAGCGCCGCGACCGCTTCCGGATCGCGGCCGTTGTGGATGGCGATGATCTTCTCCGCGGCGGCGAGCTCGGCGCACAGCTCCGCGACAAAGCCTTCACCCTGCTCCTGTTTGCCGTGGTGCACGCTGTCGGCCAAGCCCGACATGAGCGCGGCGATCTCGCCTGGCTTGTGCTCGATGTGGCGGAACTCCACCGCGAAATCCGGGCGGTAGGGACCCACGAACAACAGCTTCGCATGCCGGCGCGCGACGGCGCGACGCAGGCGCAGATCCAAAATGGGCGCTTGCTCGGGCGGTACCGCACCGAAGACGAGGATGAGCGAAGCGTCATCCAGGTCTTCCAGGCGTGCCTGAAAACGTGCCGGCGACGCGTAGCGCTGGGCGCTGACGCGATAATCGATGTTGGCCGTCTTGAGCACGTTGCGCGCGAAGTATTGTAGCGAGTGCGCCTCCTCGTCAGACAGACGGCCACCGCCGATGATGCCGACGCGCCCCGCCGCCGCCGCGCTTGCCAAGCGCTGACCGGTCAGCGCCGCTGCTTCCTCGAACGTCGCCGGCAGCAGTTCGCCGTCTCGTCGCATCAGCGGCTGTCGCAGCCGGGCGGGTTCGTACAGATAATTGAACGTGTAGCGGCCGCGGTCGCAGATCCATCCGTCGTCCACCGCCAGGTTTTCGCGCGTGAAGGTGCGCATGATGCGGCCGAAACGCGTGTCGATGCGGTAGTTGCAGCCGACCGAGCACTGCGTGCACACCGAGTCGGTGTGGCCTAAGTCCCAGGGGCGCGACCGGAAACGATATGCTCGGCTCGTGAGCGCGCCGACCGGGCAGATCTCGGTCGTGTTGCCGGAGAAATAAGACGTATAGGCGCCGCCGTTCTCGGTACCGATGAGCGAGCGGTGCCCGCGTTCGACCACGACCAGGTTGCGCTCTTGGGCGATGTCAGCGTCGAAACGGGTGCAGCGCCGGCACAGGATGCAGCGTTCCTCGTCCAAGACGATCGTGGGACCCAGATCCACCGCTTTGGGTTTGTGCAGCTTGGGCTCGCTGAGCCGGCTCGCGCCCGGCCCGTACGTCATCGTGAAGTCTTGCAGATCGCATTCGCCGCCCTTATCGCAGATCGGGCAATCCAAAGGATGGTTGAGCAGCAAAAACTCGAGCACGCCGCGACGTCCCTCGGCCACGCGCGGGGACATCGTGTGGACCACCATGCCTTCAGCCACGCGCGTGCTGCAGGCGATCTGCAGCTTCGGCATCTTCTCGATCTCAACCAAGCAGATGCGGCATAGCCCGACGGGGTCCATTTTCGGGTGGTAGCAATACACAGGCACTGACGTGCCAAGCTGTTTGGCCGCCTCGACGACGAGCGTGCCTTCAGGCACGGTGAGCGGATTGCCGTCGATGATGAGGTTCACCATGCGCCGGCCGAGCTCTCGCTTGTCGGCGCTCATGCCGCACTCGCCTCGCGCGCGCGCAACGGGCACCCGGCCTGCGTCACGTGCGCTGCGAACTCATCGGGGAAACGGCGCAGGACAGAAGACAAGAACGGCATGATCGAATCGCCCAGCGGGCACAAATTGGTACCGGTGATTGTGTTGTTGATGACGCCCAGCACGCGCAAGTCGTTCTCGCTGCCTTCGCCAGCCTCCAGGCGCGATACCATGCGCGCCACCCATTGGCCGCCCTCACGGCAGGGCGTGCATTGGCCGCACGACTCGTGTTCGAAAAACCGCACCAGCGTCTGCGCCGCACGGACCATGCACGTCGTATCGTCCATCACGACGAAGCCGCCAGACCCGAGCATGGTCTTCTTGGCTGCGAGGGAATCGAAATCGATGCCGGTCTCCAGATCCTCGGGGAAGATCGCGGCAGACGATCCGCCACCCGGCTGGATCGCTTTCAACCGGCGTCCCGGCAGCAAGCCGCCGGCATACGAATCGATGAGCGCACGCGCGCTCATGCCCATAGGGATCTCATAGTTGCCAGGCCTTTGGACGTGGCCGCTCACGCTGATGATCTTCGGACCGGGGCACTTCTCCGGGCCGATGGCCGCGAACCAGGCGGCGCCGCGATCGATGATGTGCGGCACGCAGCAGACGGTTTCAACGTTGTTGACGACCGTCGGCATGCCGTACAAGCCGGCGTTGGCGGGAAAGGGCGGCTTGAGCCGTGGCTCGCCGCGCCGGCCTTCGATGGATTCGAGCATGGCCGTTTCCTCGCCGCAGATATACGCACCGGCTCCGCGGTGCAGCACGATCTCCATCGAGAAGTCGCTGCCCAAGATGCGTTGGCCGGTGTAGCCATGCAGCGCGCAGGCGTCGAGTGCGCGCTTGAAGATGCGATAGCCCTCCAGGAACTCGCCGCGGACGTACATGACGATCTGAGCGGCGTTGATCGCATAGGCCGAGATGAGCAGGCCTTCGATGACCTGCAGCGGCGTCTCACGTAGCAGCATGTGGTCTTTGAACGTGCCGGGCTCGGCCTCGTCACAGTTGCAGACGAGGTAGCGCGGCCGTCCGTCCTTGGGTAAGAAGCTCCACTTCTTGCCCGTCGGAAACCCGGCGCCGCCCCGGCCGCGCAGATTCGAGGCGCTCACCTCGCCGACGATCGCCTCGGGCGTCATCCCGCGCAGCGCCTTTTCGAGCGCGCTGAAACCGCCGCTCTTCTTATAGACCTCGATATCGGTCAGGTCCAGCCGGCCGATGTCCTTGGTCAGGATCGGTTCGAAGCTCGCCATATCAGTCGTGGGCTCCCGCCATGCGAGTCATTCCGCGGGCAACGGCGTCGCCGGGACTTCGGCGCGCCACTGGGCCAGCAAGCGGTCGAATTCGTCCGGCGTGACATTATAATGATAGAACAGGTTGTGCTGGAGGCAGGGCGCCTGGTCGCAGGCGGCCAGACACTCCACCTCTTCGTAGCTGAACATCCCATCGGCGGTGGTTTGCCCATTGGCGATGCCCAACCGGCCGCGGATGTGCGCTTGCAGCTCGTCCGCGCCGCGCAGCATGCATGAGAGCGTGCGGCAGACTTGGATGATATGCTTGCCGGGCGGCTCTTTGAAGAGCAGCGTATAGAAAGATGCGATGGACTCCGCCTCGCTCGGCGTGATACCCACCAGTTGAGCACCGTCGCGGATCGTCTGGTCGGTCACGTAACCGTCTTGCTCCTGGCAGTATTGCAAAAAGGGCACAAGCGCTGACTGCGGCCGGTGATACTTGGCAACCAGCTCCGCGCCGCGCCGTTCGCGTTCGGGCGTCATCGATCCACATCTCCGAAGACCGGATCCATGCTGCCGATGATCGCGACCACGTCGGCGATGAGATTGCCGGGCGCCAAGCGGCGCAGCGCCTGGGTATGGTAGAACGACGGCGGCCGCCAGCGCACGCGCCACGGTTTGTTGCCGCCCGCGCTCGTCACATACATGCCCATCTCGCCGCGCGGGCTCTCAACCGCTTGGTAGACGTGCCCCTCCGGCACGTTGAAGCCCGACGACACGAGTTTGAAGTGGTGGATGAGCGCCTCCATGGAGTGCTGGATCTCCGTCTTCGGCGGCGGAACGATCTTGCGATCGTCGATGACCACGGGGCCACCCGGAAAGCGTTCTCGTGCCTGCTTGATGATGCGCCAGGATTCGTGCATCTCGTTGAGGCGCACGACGAAACGCGCGTAGCAGTCGCCGCCGGGCTGGGTCGGCACCTCGAAATCGTACGTCTCGTAGTCCGCGTACGGCGTTGCGCGCCGCACGTCGTAGGCCACCCCCGTGGCGCGCAGCGGCGGGCCGGTCAAACCCCAATCGATCGCTTCTTGCGGCGAGATCTTGCCGACCCCGGCCAACCGGTCGACGATGATGATGTTCTTCTCCACGATGGCGCGCATGTCGCGCAGACGTTCGGGGAAGCGTCCGATGAAATCGTCCATCTTGTCCAGGAAACCGGATGGCACGTCGAGCGCGACGCCGCCGATGCGGAACCAGGATTGATGCATGCGGGCGCCCGTCACGAACTCCATGATCTCAAGGATACGCTCGCGCATCTCGAATGCGTAGAAGAAGATGGATTGCGCGCCTAGATCGAGGCAGTGCGTGCCCAGCCACACCAAGTGGCTCGCGATGCGCGTCAGTTCGGCGAACATCACGCGCAGTACGCGCGCGCGTGGCGGCACGGTGTCGATGCCGAGTAAGCGCTCCACCGCCAGCACGTAGCATAGCGAATTGGACAGCGGCGCCAGATAGTCGGCGCGGTCGACGACGGTGATAGCCTGCTGCCAGAAAAGTTGCTCGGTCTGCTTCTCGATGCCAGTATGCAGAAAACCGATCTCGGGTTCCGCGCTCACCACGGTCTCACCATCGAGCTTGAGCAGCACGCGCAAGACGCCGTGCGTGCTCGGATGCTGCGGCCCCATGGAGAGCACCAGCGTGTCGCGCTCGTCTCCGGGCTCGATGAGCAGGTCGGGATTGTTCTCGAAGACCGAGAGATCGATCGCCGTCATGACTCGGCCACGGGGGGAACCGGCCCCGCTCTGCCGCCGGGTGAGAAACGACGCTCGAGGCCGCGCAATGGATAGTCCTTGCGCAGCGGGTGTCCTATCCAATCGAATGGGTTGAGCAAGCGCGCGAGGTTTGGGTGGTTCTCGAAACGGACGCCGAAAAGGTCGTACACCTCACGCTCCGGCCAATCTGCATTCGGCCACAGCGAGGTGAGCGTGGGAATGCGCGGGTCTGCGTCCAGGGGGAACACGCGCAGGCGGAAGCGCTGAATGGCTGGGAGCGGCGGGCGCGTTGTCGCGGCAGCCGCATCCAATGGTATGGACGCGAAATGATAGGCGACTTCAAAGCGCGGGCTGAGCGGAAGATGATCGACTGCGCCGATGTCCATGAGCTGGTTGAAACCGTCAGCACGCAGGCGATCGACGACTGCGAGCAGCGCTTGCGGACGGATCGCCAGCTCGTCGCAGTCTTGCGCCGCGACGGCTTCGAGCAGATGCTCGCCCGCAGTCTCTGCCAGTGTTTGGAAAAGCGCGGCCATTCCGGCGCGTTCCGGATGTGGTGTGATCGTGTCAGCCATTCGCGGCGAGCACCTTGGACTTGCCGCCGGCGCGTATCTCGCGGCGCAGCTGCATGAGCGAATAGATCAACGCATCCGGGCTGGGCGGGCAGCCGGGGACGTAGATATCGACCGGCAGGATCGAGTCCACCGGCAAAATGGCGTAATTGTCGAACACGCCGCCCGTCGACGCGCACGCACCCATCGAGATCACCCACTTGGGATCAGGCATCTGTTCGTAGAGTTGGCGTAGCACGGGGGCCATCTTGTTCGACACTCGGCCAGAGACGATCATGAGGTCGGCTTGACGCGGGGACGAGCGGAACACTTCAGCGCCGAAGCGCGCGGTGTCGTAACGCGGCGACACGATGCTCATCATCTCGATCGCGCAGCAGGCAAGACCCATGGTCATGGGCCAGATCGCGGAGGATTGCGCCCAGGTGGTAAACTCTTCGAGCTTCGTGACGACGAAGGGCTGATTCTCGCCTAGCGCCATGTGAAGCCGCCCTTCTTCCAGACGTAGGCATAGCCGACCCCCAAGACGATGATGAACGTCAGCATCTCGTTGAATCCGAAAAAGCCAAGCGCTTTGAGTTGCACGGCCCACGGAAAAAACGACGCCGCCTCGACGTCGAACACCACGAACAGCATGGCGACCAAGAAGAAGTGCACCGGAAAACGGCCCAGCATCTCCGAGGTCGGCGGCACGCCGCACTCGTACGCCTCGAGCTTTTGTTTCGTCGGCCGCCTGCGCGTGAAGATGCCGGGCACGATCGCGATGACCGTCGCCACGACGAGTGCGACGATGAAGAAAATGGCGACGGTGGTCCAAGGAGAAGGGGGCACGACAATCCTCAGCGCCGGCGCGTGCGACCGGGCGCGGCGAAGCTTGTGAAATTTATCTCAAACTTTCGCTTTCGCGG
>JALYZS010000088.1 GCA_030948745.1 Vulcanimicrobiota bacterium
GTCTTGCGGCAGCCACGTCTCGCCGCGACGCTGCGCGCTCTGAGCCAACAAGGTCGGGATTGGTTCTACCTCGGAGCAGGCGCCGAGCAGGTAGGGCGCTCCTGCGAGCGGGTCGGGAGTCCGCTTCGGGTCGCGGATCTTGCTGTTCATCGTGGTTTTTTTTATGCACCGGCCCAAGCACCGTTTCTTAGCTACGACTCGCTGACGACCGCGCCTAATTCGCAAGGCATCGCACTGTTGATCGCGCAGCGTGTCTTCGAAGAATGCAACCGCGCCCTGAGCGCGCCCGAGGGCAGCGCAGCCTCGGTGCATGCCATGGTTGAGGCGATCAAGCTTGCCTTCGCCGAACGCGATCGTCACGTCGCCGATGCGCAAGTGGGGCCGCCCTGGGATCAGCTGGTGCGATCCTTACACGTGCGGAAGCTCGCCGCGCGGATCGACCCATATCTGGCCATGTCTGAACCCGCCGCTCACGGTGAGGGCGACACCGCCTATTTCTGCGTCGTCGACGAACGTCGCAACGCGGCGTCCTATATTCAGTCGCTGTTCCATAGCTTTGGGTCAGGCGTCATGATCCCCGAGCTCGGCATACTGCTCAACAACCGCGGCAGCGCATTTTCGCTCGCCCCCGATTCGCTGCGTACGTTGCAACCTGGACGTCGCCCGTTCCACACGCTCATGCCTTGCATGCTGTGCAAAAATGGACGGCCGTGGCTTGTCTACGGATCGATGGGAGGCGAAGGCCAGCCGCAAACAGCCCTGCAGCTGTCGACACGCATCGCTCGCTTCGCCATGGACCCTCAGGCAGCGATCGAAGCGCCGCGCTGGCGCTGGGGCCAGTCGTATATCGGGGAAGCCGCGAGCCTGCATCTCGAGTCGCGCTTCGGCACGGCGTGCATCGCGGCCTTACGAGCCCGGGGGCATACGGTCAACGTCGTCGGAGAATGGGATGAGGCCATGGGACACGCCGGCGCGATCGTGGTTGAAGCCGACGGTGTCTTGCATGGTGGTGCAGACCCGAGAGGCGACGGCGCTGCGGTTGGATGGTGAGAATATCGGAGGACAACCCGTCTAGGGAGATGGAGTTGGGGAGGGCGAGGCTAAGTTCGCGAGACGCTCTTGCTAGATCGATCGACCTCGTTGAGTCATCGTTCGTTTGAAGCGAACGATGCGGAAGTCCACTTCGTGCGCCAGTAGCGGCGGTTTTGATCGAATGCGTAACATATCTGCCCGAAAAAAGGTTATCCTTGTTCGAAAGGCGGGCATGGTTGCCCCGCCGCCTGTCTAGCGCAGGAACCGGTCGATGACAATGCAGCAGCCGCTCGGTATCCGCTCACGAAGATCACTCCTCACGTTTGGCGCCGTGGCGCTACTGACGCTATGGGCGCTTGTCAATGCCGTCGGTGCGCTTTCAGTCTACTTTTGGCAGCCGGGCGGATTTGGGACCCCTACGAATGATGCCATGCGGGTCGTCTTCGTCATACCTGGTTCGCCAGGAGCCAAGGCAGGCATCGTCCCCGGTGATCTCATCGATGAAAGTCCCACACCGTTCGCGCAGCGCCGGCTGAGCTCACATATGCCTGCGCCGGGCGCTCGGGAAACCATACGGGTCGTGCACGGCACACGCTCACGAGTCGTCACGCTGACGGCATACAAGCTGCCGCTTCGTTACTTTGGGATTGGTCCTTATGACGTTGCGAAGGTCCTCGTCAGCAGCATCATTGTGGTGCTCGGAGCCCTCCTGGTGCTGATGCGGCCGAGCATACTGACCTGGGCTTTTTTCATCTACTGCGTTGGATTGAAGAATGATGTGTTCGGACCCCTATCCTGGATGTACTATATTCCGCATTGGCTGTGGGTGGGATTCCGCCTGCTCGGTGCGTTCCTGGATGCGGCCGGGTGGACGGCGTTTCTCATTTTTGCGATTTTGTTTCCGCTCAACTATGCCAAGGGGCGGATCTCGCGCACTGCCATGTGGTTGTTGCTGACGCTCTTCGCTCTATCGCTCACTGCGCAAGTCCTCATCGTCATCACTTTCCACCCTAGTCTGACCGCCCCCATTGAACTGGCGACAGCGCTCCTCGCGTATGCCGCGGCTATGGCGATCTTTGTTGCGAACTACAGGCGCGCTCGCAGCGATGGGCGCCAACGCATCCGTTGGGTGATGATCGGGCTTGCCATCGCACTGACGATACACGTCATAAATGTCGCAGCGGAATTATTGATGTTTGTAGACATTCCGGCCTGGTTCTTCTACGCGGCGATTTTCCTGCCGCTTGCGATGCCCGTGAGCGTTGTGTACGCGATAGCGCGATATCGCGT
>JALYZS010000125.1 GCA_030948745.1 Vulcanimicrobiota bacterium
CGATAATATTCGGCAGGGTTAGCCAATAACGAAGGTCGCTAATGCAGCGACGACGACGACGCGCGTCGCCCGGCGAACTGGCGAAGCAACGTCTGGGGAAATGGCCATCCCCATCTCCTTTTCAAAAGCGCCATCAACGGCTCACAAACACCCGGTGGCACGCGGGTGTACCGAGTCATGGTGCCGGCTAATGGTTATTCTCTTAGAACGTTTCCTTCGCCAAACCTGTGCCGGGAACAAGTTCTGCCACAGTGCATCTTCTACGGGTCCTAAGCAACAGGGGCCGCGTCACGTCCGGTCGTAGACGCCGAGCACGCCTGTGGGTTGCATGAATCACTGCCAAGTGTTGCGAGGGTTGTTGCCCGGCACGAACACCGAGGTAAACCACTATAACGTAAGGATGAGCAGCTCAAAATGGTCAGCCGGTCGCGGAGCAAAGGCACGCGCTGTATGTTCGGCCCTGGCTATAGCGGCCGGCTTTGCCGGCTTGCTCGTGAAGCCCGTCGGTGCGGCAGTGAGCGAACACGTGCTCACGATAAATCACTACGTGCGCGTGCAGTCGACCGTTCCCGCGATTGCCGGCCAGTTCACGGCCATCTACGTTCGTGAGCGGATTAAGGCCGAGGCAGTTGCGCGCGGACTACCGTTCATTAATCGAGTTGTCCTGTTTGTGCATGGAAGTGGCGCTCCTTCGGAAGTGGCTTTTGATATTCCATATCGGGATTACAGTTGGATGGCCTATTTAGCCCAGGCGAATTTTGATGCGTTCGCAGTGGATCTCACTGGTTACGGGAGATCGACGCGTCCACTGCAGATGAACGATCCCTGCAATCTTTCGGGTGAACAGCAGCTGGGGTTGATTCCCGCGCTGCTTCCAAAGGTTTGCGCCCCGAGCTATCCATATCAATTGACGACTATCGGATCGGATTGGGATGACATCGATGCAGCGGTTGACTATGTTCGCGCCTTGCGTCACGTCGATCGTG
This sequence comes from Vulcanimicrobiota bacterium, assembly GCA_030948745.1. Classification (GTDB taxonomy): domain Bacteria; phylum Vulcanimicrobiota; class Vulcanimicrobiia; order Eremiobacterales; family Eremiobacteraceae; genus JALYZS01. The sequence continues at coordinate 987 of JALYZS010000125.1, forward strand.
TCAGTCTGATTGGTTGGTCGCTCGGCGGTCCGCGTGCGGGGGGCTATGCAGCGCAACATCCGGAAAAGGTCGACAAGCTCGTGTTGTTGGCCCCTTCCTATGAACGCGCGAGTCCTGGACATCCTCCAGAGAAGCTCCCCGTGAAGGGCGCAGCAATGACCAAACTGTCCCGTGATGATTTGGCAGCGGATTGGAATAAGGGGGTTGTGTGTCGTGGCCAGTACGACCCGGCCGTGCGGGATGCCGCATGGTCCCAGTATCTCGAGTCTGATCCAGTCGGCGCGACGTGGGGAAAGGGTGTACGTCGCGCACCAGAGACGACGGTTTGGGGATGGAATGCGGAGGTGGCGGCCAAGATGCAAACTCCCACGCTACTGGTTTCGGGAGCGCATGACAAAGACGTACCGACCCTGCAGGTCCGAAACTTATACGAGGATCTCGGTTCACGCCAGAAAATCTTCATCGATCTGGCTTGTGCGTCGCACGACGCGCAGTGGGAGAAGAATCATGTGCTTCTGTTCCGCGCGTCGCTTCAATGGCTCACTGACGGCGCGGTCAATGGCGTCAAAGAGGGTGCGCTCCGCCTTGGATATTGAGTCGAATGGCTCGCGACGAAAGCCGTGCATACTGCCGGGAACACATCAGTCGAGCTTTTTTGCCACAGCACCAATGTTAGAATTACTGATAGCGGTGCGCCGTGGCGCCACCTTAGAGGCAGATTTCTTACTGACCGTTTAGGTACGATGAGCATGAAGGGTAAGAAGCCGCGAGTGTGCATACACCAGCGGCCCCATACCATACGATTACTCGATGCTAATGCTTTGTTGGAATGTGCAAGCGCTTGAGTATGCTGGGTGCTGTAGTGGGTGATTGATCGTTCGTGACCGCGGCTGCTGGGAGGCGTGCGGCGGCCGAATCGAACGGAGCCGCTACGATCCGATAGCTAAACGGCGTGTTCGACTGCCCGGACTTCGCTTCGCGCACATCAAAGCCGCTGGGCGATCTAAGTGTTACATAGAGCGAATTGCTCTCCCCGTCAGGAGTGATGAAAACCGTATAATGGCGGCTCAAATCCATCGCTTGAGCAAATGCTGGGTCGATGCGAACGTGAGCCACGCCAAACCGGAGCTGGCTTTTCTGCCCACAATCTCGGCGTCGCGGGCGTAACAGCCTCGGGCGCCGGTGTCGAAGGGTTCGCGCAAAACACGGGTATCGGAGCCCTTGGCGTCAGCAATAATGGCTTCGGCGTCGTCGGTGCGTCGCTCAACGGAACCGCGATGGAAGCCGATAGCTTTGCGAAACCGGCGATGATTGCCACCACCGTGTTCGGGTTGCTTTTCCAAGGCTTCACGAATGTTCAGGGTAAACTGAAAAAGGTCGCGTCGCTCGACAACGCCGGCAACTTGATCTTAGCCGGCAATCTCACAACCGGCGGCACTCCGAAAGCTATTACCGCCACCGCGTCCGGTCGCAACGTTATCGCCTACCTGCCGAG
>JALYZS010000159.1 GCA_030948745.1 Vulcanimicrobiota bacterium
CTTCGAGGCGCTGACCGAGCGCGTGCAGCCCAAGACGGCGCAGCAGGCCGGGCAGACCGACGTCTGCGGCGATCACGCGCAGCGAGTTGCCGGCCGGCGCGAGCTTGACGTCGTTGACACGCACGACTTTACGGCCATCGACGTCGACGATCTGCTTATCGAGCAGCTCTTTGTTGAGCAGCAGCTGACCGCTGCCGGCGGAGGCGTTGAGCGCATCCACCGGTGCCGCGGCCAAGGTGATGTTCTTCGGGCCGAGCGAATCGATGCTGGCGAACGGTGCGTAGCGGCGCACGCCGTCATTGCCTTTGATGTACAGACCGATGACCGAGGGGAACGTCTCTGCGCCCGCGACCGCCACGTCTTCGACGCGCCCGATGCGCACGTGTTGCGTGCCCGCCAACAGGTGGACGGGCTGGCCGACTAACTCGCTAGCAAACGCCTCGGCCAGTTGCACGGTGCACCGTCACGCTTCTCGAAGAGCGCGCTCGAGCACGCTCACCGCTTGATCGATCTGGCTGCGATCGACGACCAACGCGGGGGTGAAACGAAGCGCCGAGAAGCCGCACGGCAACAGCATCAACCCATGCACGAAGCAACGCGCCAGAACGCGATCGCGGAAAGCGGGGTCGGGCGTGCGCGCGGCACGGTCGCTGACGAAATCGACGGCCAGCATCAAGCCTTTGCCGCGGACGTCGCCGATCATGGGGAAGCGTTGTTGCAGCTCGTTCAGCCGCGCGATGAAGTACTCGCCCAACTCGGCAGCCCGCTCGACGAGATGCTCCTCGTCCATGACCTCGAGCGTCGCCTTGGCCGCCGCGAGTGCGATACCGTTGCCGCCGAAGGTATTGGAGTGGGCGCCTTGGACGCCGAAATCGAGATCGGCATCCAGCACTTGCGCCGCCACCGCAACGCCCGAGCCAAGCGCTTTGCCAAGCGACGTGCAATTTGCACTGACGCCGAAATGTTCCAGCGCCAGCATCTTGCCGGTCTTGCCGATGCCGGCTTGGACTTCGTCGTCGACGTAGGCGATGCCATGGCGCTCGGCGATATCGCGGATGATCTGGATGAATTCGGGCGGCGGCACGATGTAGCCGCCTTCGCCTTGGATCGGTTCGACGAAGATCGCGGACACCTCGTCCGGCGGGATGAGCTGCTTGAAGTACAGCTCCTCGAGGATGCGCGCGCACCAGATATCACAATTGGGATATGACATCTTGTACGGGCAGCGGTAACACGTCGCGTACGGCAAATGATGGACGTCCGGCATGTTCGGCGTGAAGCGCGCGCGCTGTGTCACTTTGCTCGCGGTCATCGCGTTCGCACCCATCGTGCGGCCGTGGAAAGCGCCCAGGAATGCGATCAATCGTTTGCGCGTGGGCTGCGCCCAGCGCGTGGCTTTGATCGCCGCTTCATTGGCTTCAGCGCCGCTATTGCACAAGAACACTTTTTTGTCGCGCATGCCCGGTACGAGGCGCGCGAGCCGCTCGGCCACTTCGGCTTGCAGCGGCGAATAGAAGTCTGGGCTGTTGATGAACAGCCAGCGCTGGGCTTGGTCGGCGATCGCAGCTGCGATCTTGGGATGCGAGTGGCCGGTCGCGGTCACCATGCCGCTCGTGAAATCTAAAAAGACGTTGCCATCGACGTCCTCGACCATGAGACCTGCGGCGCGCTTCACCACCACGCCGGCGGTCTTGGTGCCGGTGGTCAGCCGTGCGGTCTCAGCGTCGACGACTCGGCTTCCCTCGGGCCCGGGAAGGTCGTACGTCGGAAGCTCGTGGGAGGTTTCCAGCATATCCGCGCTTTCGGGAGAAATGCAACTATTACATGCCTGCCAAATATGCGCGGCATGCGGGCTGCCTTCGGCTTCGATTTTGACCACACGCTCGGTTTCGACCATAGACTGGAGCGCGTCGCCTTCCTCGACCTGGTGCGCGAGATCGCACAAGATACCGGCGTCAGCGTCGATGAGCACGCGGCACAAAAGGTCATCGACCGGCAGATCGGCGCATTTCGCGCCGGACGTAGCGATCTTGACAGCGCAATCGCAAGCGCGTTTGCACAAGTGCTGTTCGATACAAGTCCGCCCGATGGCGCGCAGCGCTTTCGCCACCACGCAGTGGGCCTCGTGCCTCGTTATGTGACGGCTGCGCCGGGCGCGACCGAGCTGCTTGCCGCGATGGCAGCAGCGGGCGTGCCCTTCGCGATGCTCACGAACGGATGGAACCCATTGCAGACCCGGAAGGCGGAGCAGATCGGCTTTGACCGGCCGGTGCTCGTGAGCGAAGACCTCGGCGTTCGCAAGCCGCAGCCCGAGGCGTTCACGGCGTTGGCGTCGCGCCTAGGCGTCAGCCCCGCTGATATCCTCTATGTAGGAGACGACCCGGAGGTCGACGTCGCCGGCGCATTGACGGTCGGCATGCGAGCGATATGGATGCAACGGGAGGGCGCGCTGTATCCCGCCGATCAGGTACCGCCCACAGCGACCGTGCGCAGCCTCATCGACGTGTTGCAGTTCATTGGATAGCGTCAGACACACGCGTTGGCTTGATTAGACCACTCGAGCTGCACCGTATACGCACCCATCTTTTTCGTCTGCCACGCGCAGATGTCGCCGATCTCCCCATTGTTGTCGTCATACCATCCCTGGCCGGGAACAGGATCGGTGATGGCCTCGCACAGCTCGTGCGAAGCCGTGACCAAAGCGCATCGTTCACCGACAAGCTTGCCGTGCAGCCCGCACAACCAGGATAGGGCATCACCGCGTAGTACACGCTGCCATCGGTATCATGATAGCCGCAGAAATCCTGACACGAGTGGCTGCCGCCTTGGCTCACCGTCACGCTCGGTGGTAAGAAGATGAAATACAGCGAGTTCGCGTTCGGTGTGGGGACGGCGCTGTTGTCGCG
>JALYZS010000137.1 GCA_030948745.1 Vulcanimicrobiota bacterium
GTTCAGAACCGACCAAGGATTACCGCTCGATCCATTGGTGACCGCTCCCGCGTTTCAAGCCGCGATTTTTCTTCGGCGCGTGACGGGTCGTACGCTTCCGACTCAGTAGCAGCCACCCGCGCACCGCTGAATGCGTCGGACGGGCAAAGAGGAGCGCTGTTGAAGACGCCCGTAGCCCCTTCCCATGAGGGCCTTCAGCATCGACGCCCGCTGCCGGTTTGAGCGCGCCGCACGTTTCGCACGCCTATTCCCCGGGGAGCTGTGGCGTGATATCAAGCTGGCGGCGCGAAAGCGTGGCGCGCAACGTGGGATCAACGCATTCGAACGCCAATGGATGTCGCAGAACGGCGAAGATGGCATCGTGCGCGAGATCTTCAACCGTATCGGCACCACCAACAAGTATTTTGTCGAGTTCGGCGTTGAAGATGGCCGCCAGTGCAATGCGAGCCTTCTTGCGACGTATTCCCATTGGCATGGCTTGTTCATCGAAGGCAGTGACAAGCACTTCCCGCGCCTAGCTCGCACCTTTTCCCCTTACCCCGGCATCATGACGGTGAAAGAATACCTGACGAAAGAGAATATCGCAGAGGTCTTTGCTCGGGCTGGGGTGCCCTTAACATTTGATTTTCTATCCATCGACGTCGACGGGAATGACTATTGGCTTTGGCAGGCGCTGCACGAGTATAAACCACGACTCGTCGTGATTGAGTACAACGCTGCATACCCGCCTCCGGCTAAGTGGGTGATGAAATACAACCCCGGCTTCCGCTGGAAGGGGACGGCGTACTACGGCGCCAGTCTGACCTCGTTGACGAGACTTGCCACTAGCATGGGGTACGCGTTGATCGGCACTGAACAACATGGCATCAACGCATTTTACCTACGCAGTGAACTTTTGGCCGATGCGCGGTTGCCCGAACTCACCCCCGAGGAGGCGTACCATCCCCCGCGTTTCAGTTTCCTGCATCCCACCCATCCCTGGGGTTACGGGCCAGCGGACGAAATCTGACGGTGGCCTGCCTTGCACACGACGCTTGCGACAGCGGCAACGCAGCGCAGAAAGGCGCTCCGGCGTGGCCTCGGAAAAGCCAGCACACATAATGGCTCCCGCTCCGCCGCAGCCTGACAAAGCGGAACAGATTTCGCCGACCATCACGTCCTCGACTGTCGCTGTGATGCTTGCACTATTGCTGAGCATGGTTTTGGGCTTCGCGCGCGAGGTCGTGAATGCGAAGTACTTCGGCGAGCGCTGGGAACTCGACGCTTTTTTGGTGGCGGCGATCATCCCTACAGGCGTTTTCGGCATCTTCAACGGGGCCCTGGTCAGCGCGCTGGTGCCTATCTTCAGCAGCTACTTCGCCGGCAACGAAGAGGAGGAGGCGTGGCGCTTTTCGAGCTCAATCATCAACGCTCTGATCATCCTCTTATCTGTGTGCGCGCTCCTAGCTTGGCTGGCTGCGCCACAACTCGTGCACCTCGTCGCGAAGGGGTTCCCCCCAAATGAAACGGCCGTCGCGGCGCGCATGACACGCATCCTCATCCCAACTATCCTCGCGACATCGATTGCCGGCGTCATCCAAGCGTTGCTCAATGCCCAGCGTAGCTACCGAGCCGCTTCGCTCCAGGGCGCGGCGCTGAACGTGTTCACCATCGCTGGCGTGCTCGCGCTTTTCCACTGGTATGGGATCTACGCTCTCGTGTTCGGAACGGCCGCAGGCTTGGTGGCGCAGCTCGTGGTCCAGCTGCCGAATTACTTCAGACGTTGCCGCTATCGCCTCATTCTGGACGTCAAACACCCCGGGCTGCGTAGTTTGGGTCTCATGCTCGGCCCAATCGTCGTCGGCTCTGCGGTCGGCCAACTCAATCTGCTCTTCGACAAGTACTTCGCGTCGACGTTGCAGCCGGGCAATATCGCAGCAATGCAATACGCCACCAAAGTCGTGGGCTTTCCCCAACAGCTCTTTGCGGTGGCGATCGCGACCGTTATTTTTCCCATCCTATCGTCCCAATTCGCCAGCAACCAGGCGCGCTCGCTGAGCGACACCGCCTCTTCCGGCCTCCGTCTCACGACATTCATCACCATACCGGCGGTGTTGGGGCTCATCGCACTGGCGCGGCCCATCATCAACGTGCTCTTCGAACGTGGCGAGTTCACCGCCGGGGACGTGGTGAGGACGGCCGGCGCGATGCAATTTTACGCCTTGGGCTTGCTGGGCATCGCCGCCAGCATCGTCCTCACTCGTTGTTTTTTTGCGATGCACGATTCGAGGACGCCAGTGCTGATCGCGGTCGGGGTGACCATTTTGAATGTTGTGGGATCTGCGCTGACCGTCGGGCCGTTCGGCGTCAACGGCCTTGCGGCGTCCAACTCCATTTCCTCGCTGGCGGAAGCCGCACTCCTCGTGGTCGTGCTGCAACAGCGCATCGGTGTGCGCACAAGCGAACTTCTCGGCGCCTCCGTCGGAGCAGTCTTCGTCGCTTCTTCTGCGATGGCGCTCGCGGCATGGGCAGTCGCCAGTTCGTTATGGCACATCGTCGCGCCATTCTGGCAACACGCCCTGGTCTTAGCGGCTGCAATGCTCTGCGGTGGGGTGATCTTCGTGCTGGTGGCCGCTTGGCTACGCATCCGTGAGCTCGGCACGCTGTGGTCCCTGATCAAAGCACGGATCGCCGGCAGTGCCGGCGCGGTCGCGGGGATCTGACGTGTCAACATTATCCCACCGGCTCACGCTCACGCGCAATTTCCTCATCAAGCAGAGCAAGCTGCGTCCCAAGGTCGCCCTCGTCTTGGGATCGGGCCTGAGTTCGCTTGCAGATGCGGTCGCCGACGGCGTGGTGATCCCCTACAAAGACATCCCCCACTTCCCGATGACCAGCGTCGCCGGTCACAAGGGGCGCCTCATCTTTGGCCGCATCGCCAAGACGCCCGTCCTGATCTTCGATGGGCGCGTGCACTTCTACGAGGGCTTGTCCATGCAACAGGTCGCCTACCCGGTCTACGTCGCGAAGACGTTGGGCGCAGCCACGCTCATCGCGACCAACGCCGCCGGCGGCATCAACGAGCGCTTCGCGCCCGGCGACCTGATGCTGATCCGTGATCACATCAATTTCACGGGCGATAGCCCGCTGCGCGGCCCCAACCTCCCCGAGCTCGGCACGCGCTTTCCGAACATGCGCAACGCGTATGATCCCGAGCTCCTCGAGCTGGCTCGCAAGGTCGCAGGGCAGCGTGGCATTGCGCTACGCGAAGGCGTCTATGTCGCGGTCGCAGGGCCGACCTATGAGACTGAGGCGGAGTTGCGGATGCTGCAGTCGTTCGGCGCCGACGCAGTGGGCATGTCGACCGTGCCGGAGGTGATCGCGGCGCGCCACTCCGGGCTGAAGGCGCTCGGGCTTTCGGTGATCGCGAACAGCGCGTCGCCCGTCAGCGGGATCGGCGTCGAGGTCAGTCACGACGAAGTGCAAAGCGCGGTGGCGCTTGTCGTGAGCCAAGTCCGTGCGCTCCTCGAAGGCGTCATCGAAGGCATCGCGGATTGACGCCGGCCGCGGCGATCATCGACAGAAAGGCTCGCGGCACGGAGAATGCCCCTGAAGAGATCGCCTGGCTGATCGACGCGTATTGCAGCGGTGACCTGGACGATCATGCTATGACCGCGTGGCTGCGAGCGGTCATGCGGGCCGGCATGTCAATCGAAGAAACCGCGGCGCTGACCGACGTGATGGCGCATTCCGGCGACGTGCTTGACTGGAGCGGATTGCGGGCACCGCTAGTCGACAAACATTCGACCGGCGGCGTCGGCGATGATGTCAGCTTGATCGCCGTGCCGCTCGCGGCGGCGTGCGGCGTCAAGGTGGCCAAGCTTTCAGGCGCTGCACTGGGGCACACGGGCGGCACGCTTGATAAGCTCGGCTGCATACCCGGCCTCCGGACGGACCTCTCAATGGCAGCGTTCGAACGACAAGTCGCTGGCGACGTCGGCTGCGCGATCGCACAAGCCAGCGCCGAGCTTGCACCGGCCGACAAAAAGCTGTACGCGCTGCGCGACCGCACGAACACCGTGGCCAGCGTGCCGCTCATCACCGCGTCGGTGCTGAGCAAGAAGATCGCCGGCGGCGCGACCAATCTCGTCATCGACGTCAAAGCCGGCTCGAGCGCTTTCATGCCCACCGTCGAGGCCGCCGAGAACTTGGCGCGCAGCCTGTTAGCGGTGGGAACACGCCTCGGGCGCCGCATGCTCGTGCTGGTGACCGACATGGATGCGCCGCTTGCGAACAGCGTGGGCGATACGCTCGAGCTGGCCGAAGCCATCGCGAGCATGCAGCACGACGTACCAAGCCGTTTGACGGAAGCAGCCGTGGCAGTTGCGGAAGCGATGGTCTCACTTGCCGCTGCGAGCCAACCGCACCCCGGCGCTGCCGCGGGTGGCTTCGTACATGCGCGCGTGCGCGCTGCACTACGAGAGGGAACGGCATACGACCGGTTCGCCGCGATGGTGCAAGCGCAAGGCGGCGATATCCATAGGTTCCATGCAGAGCGATCACCCAGCTTCGAGATCGCCGCATCCGCCGCAGGGTTTGTGGAGGGAATCGATGGCCGAACGCTTGGCGCGTGGATCGCTGCGCGGAAGAAAGATCATGGCGCAGGCGCAGGTCTGAAGCTGCTCAAGCGGCGCGGTGATGCCGTCGCCACAGGCGAGCGGCTGATGCAGGTTTTCGGCGTCAGCTCGCACCGGCCCATGGAAGGCCTGCGCGATGCGATACGGCTTGGGGCTGAGGCACGCGCCGAAGGGCCGGTCGTGTTGCGCACGCTGCGGAGCAGCGCCTGATGTCCGAAAAGCCGAAACTGTTCGTGATCGGCGCGAACGGCCAGTTCGGCAGCGCCATCATGTTCGCCGCACAAGCACAAGCTTTCAACTCGGTGGGTCTCTCACACGCTGAATGCGAGGTCACCGATCCGGTCGCAGTGGAGCGGGCACTCGAGACCGCCGGCCCGGCCGACACGGTCATCAACACGGCCGCGTTTCATAAGACTGATGCATGCGAGGATGCGCCGCAACGAGCGCTCGCGGTGAATGCGCTCGGGGCGTCCTACGTCGCTTCCGTAGCCCGTGCCCGCGGAGCGCGGGTGGTCTATGTCAGCAGCGACTACGTGTTCGACGGTGCAAAGC
>JALYZS010000139.1 GCA_030948745.1 Vulcanimicrobiota bacterium
ATCGTACAGGTCTGCCAAGGTCATCGTGTCGCCCGGGCGCTGCACGCGCGTTTCCAGGCTTGCAAGCCGGCCCAGCACGCTCGGCTGCCACATCTGTGCGAGCAGCGCGAGCTGGTATGCCTGGACCCACTCATCCACGGGGAAATCCAGCCGCCCGAACGCGTTGGGATTGCTGCCCCAGTGCAGGAAGCGGTCGTCACCCAGAGCGTTGATGAGCGCCGGGGAGAAATGAAATGCGCCGTCGCCGAACACGTACCGATTCAAAAGAGCGAAGGCGCGCTGCTGTTCGCCGCGCGGCACCGGCGTGAACGGCAAGCGTGCGTTCGGATCGCCACGATGGTTGCGCGTGAAATATTCGCCGCCGATGTAATGCGTGGCGATGCGCGACACCGACCACCAGTTGGAGAGCAATATCTCAAACGCCCGCCGAGCTTGCGCGTAGCTCGCGCCATAGCGCGGCAGACGCTGCGGCAAGGTCGCGAAGAGCCGCTGGTCGATGTCGAGCACCTGTTGCGCGTAAGCCAGTGGATCATCCGAGAGATCGAATTGGTTGACGCGCGGGTCAGTCGCGAAGCCATCCTCCCACGCGTTGTCCTCGTCTGTGGCGTATGCGAGTTCCCGCCGCGTCGCCTGCGATGCCAAACGTTGCAGAGCGCTGCGCTCGCCCTGCGGGCCGGCCGCCGCGACCGGCTGGTAGCCGTAACGGATGGCGAAATAATCCCACGGCCCGAGCATTGTCTGGTAGTAGTCCGCCTGCGGCCGCCCATGCGGCGACACGTTGACCGGGAGATAGTCCATGACCGATGCGCCCAGCCCATGCACGGCTGTGAACCGCCGGTCATGCAGCTGGCCGAGATGGTAAAGCCCCGACGCTTGGAAATTGTGGCGCAGGCCCAGCGTGTGCCCGCTTTCGTGCAGCACGACGGCGCGCAAATATTGTTCGACGAACCAATCAGGAGGCCGCCCTCCGCTTGCGAGGACGCCTTCGTCCGCCAGCACGAGATCCGCCCACTGCTGCTGCTGCGCCATCTGGAAAGCATAATCGCAGTCATGCTGCCAGCAGCTCACGGCTTGCTGCGGGTTGAGCGCTCTCGTTGGATCCACGATCTCATCCTGCACGAGCCTACCCGAGCGTATCGCGCTGCCGTCGATCACGAGGTCGGCGCGGATGATCTCGCCGTTCAGCGGGTTGACGAACACGGGCGCGGCGCTCACGAAGAGCGGCTCAGCGCTGACGATCCAACGCACGACGGAGTAGCGCACATCGTCAGGGTCCCAATTGGGATCTTTGGGCTGCTGCCGCACCTCGATCGCGTGGCGGATGCCGATCGCTTCGAACGCCTTGTTCCAGGTCAAAAGCGCGCCACGAATCGCGGGGCGGTAGCGCTCGGGGATATCGTTTGAGAGATAGTAGACGACGGGCTTCTTGGCCGGCGATACATGCGCGGCCGGGTCGCTCTTGCGGATGTCCCAGCGCTCGATGTAGCGCACAAAACTGCCCGGATCGGCCAGATCATCGAACTGCCGGCGCGCGGTGATGAAGTAACCGACGCGGTCGTCGGCCAGGCGGGGCTTGTAGCCGCCGTGGGGCAGATCCAAGATACTATAATGAAGGCGCACAAAAAGACTGCGCGGGTCCGGCACTGTGTCGAGCGAGCCTTGGCCGTTCAGGGTAAGGTCGATCTCGACGTCGACGTTTTTCGGAAATGCTTTGGTCGGTCCCCAATAGCTGAGGCCGCGGTTGAGCGAGTATCCGCGCGTGAAGGGCGGTCCGATCAAGTAGCTGATGACATCGCTTAAGTAACCGATATCGGTGAACAAAGCATCGGCCCCGAACACGATGTGCCCGTTGTCCGGGTTGACGGCCATGATGGGGTCGCTTGAGATGACCGATTCGGGAAATGCGTCGGCGACCGCCGCGGCCGCCGGTGCGCCTGGCTGCACCTTCGCATAAGGATTGGCTTCGATGCTTTGGATCTGATCCTCGTTGCGATGGAACTTCCACAGGACGTCGCGCAGGTGCAGCCCCGCGTACAGGCCTTTGCCCAGGCCGCTGGCCACTTGTGGCGCCAGCAAATACTGGTGATCGAGCTGCTCCGG
>JALYZS010000140.1 GCA_030948745.1 Vulcanimicrobiota bacterium
TGCGGCTCGCCGCCGTCACGCTCGCCCTCCTCTACGCGGGCGTGGCCGCGATCAGCAACTATGACATGCTGTTCGACCAGTTCTACCAATTCCCGGACTGGTATGCGGTCAATGTCTTGTTATTGCAGCACGCCACGAAGACCGACCTCATCGTGCTCGATCAAGGCGCTCCGTATTGGATCGTGCGGGATTTCACCGGCTTTCGCAACCGTCAGATCGGCACGCCCGCAATACCGAGCGACATCGACTGGACCGTCGCGTGGTTGCGCGGCTATCCGAAGCGGCGCGTCTGGTACATCGAGAACCAGGCCTACTTTCCCGACCCGCAGTTGCGCATCATCAAGGATCTCATCACGACGAGGCCCGTGCTGAGCGCCCGGCACCAGGCGCGTGGTTTCCGCGAGGATCAGGTGCGCATCGTCCTCTTCGGGCCGCGCTCGCGCGGCGCTACGAAAAGGGTCGTCAAGACCACGTCGCCGTAACCCGATCCGATCGAGCGCCAGGACGTACGTTCCGGGTGAGTTTTGGCGAGCAGGTGGAACGCGACGTGCTGGGGATCCGGCAGCTCTGACTGGTAGTCCACATACCAGACACGGCGCAGACCCGCGACGTGGTGCGCCGCGGCTCGCGCTTGCGTCGCATTGCTCACGAGATAGACCGGGCGCGCGTTCACCGCAGTCGACCCGTACAGCACGTAGTAGACGAGCGCCCCGTCGAACACGATGCCGTCGCCCGGCTGCATGTGCGTCTCGAGGAACTGACGATAGGTCCCCCAGTCCAGCGGCTTGTACTGCGCAAGGAAGTGCTTATCGGCCGTGCCCGCCAGCGCGAGGGTGAGCAACGCCGCCACAATGGCGCTGCCGGCAAAGCGCGCACGCGGGCGCGACTGCAGCCAGCCGGCGACGTTGAGAACCAACAGCACCAGCGGCGGCACGGCGTAGATCAAGTAGCGCTGACCTAAGAGCAGCTTTCCGGACCCGAGGGAGTACACGAACTGCGCCAGCAGCGGCGTCACCAAGAACAACAGCAGCCACTGCCGTTGGCGGATGACGAGCCACAGGCCGGCAAGGATGAGCAGCCACAGCGCAGCCGTGGTCCAGGGCGACGTCTCCAAGGAGAGGGGCACACCGTCGATCAGCAGCAACGCGGGGAGCAGCGCGATCTGGTCCCAGTGGCCGCGCAAAGCTGCGTATGCGCTGCCGCCAAGCGGATACTGGACGAGCAGCGTCGGTATCCACGGCGCGAAGACCGCGAACGCCGCGCCGATGGCGAACCAAAACGCACGCGACCGGCGGCGCAGCGCCAGCACGTAGCCGCACTGAGCGGCGATGATGAAGAAGGCGAGGTATTGCGTGTACAGCAGCGCAGCCGCCGCCCCTGCGTAGGCGGCCCAACGCTGCCAGCGTGCTTCGCCGTCGAGGGCCCAGAGCAGGCACGCCCAGGCGATCATGCTGAGCGCCCACAGCGGCGCATACATGCGGAAGAAACCGTCGAAGAACACGAGCGTGGCGTTGCAGCCGACGAGCAATGCTGCGAACAGAGCGGAACGGGGAACGCAACGACGCGCCACGGCATACGTCGCCAGCACCCCCGCCAGCCCGAACAGCGCGGTGACGATGCGGAATAAGTAGGCGCGTTGCGAGAATGCGAACAACACGTGGCCGATGATATAGATCAAGGGCGGATGGAAATCGGCGCTGCGCAAAAGGGCGAAGATCGCCGGCAGCGGATGTGCAGCGATGAAGAAGGTGAAGGCCTCGTCCGGCATGGTCGAATGCTGCAGCAGACCGGCCGCGCGGACGATGCCCGAGCACACGACGATACCAGCAAGCAATCGCACGGCCCGTGCTGGGAACCGGCCGTCAGCTGCGGACATATCTTCTGTTGTCGGTCTGACGAGGTGCTCGCTGGTAGGGGTGCATATGGGTCCGGAACGACGTTTGCGGCCATGCTGTGGCCGCCATCACTCGGCCAGACGGTCTAGTTGCCGATAACTTGGGCATTGAGTAGATTGGGGGGCAGGGTGCCTTCACGTTTCGGTACGACTGCGGCACAGACGCTACGGTCGGGCGTGGTAGACCAAAGAAACGGTGACCTGCCGGGGTGAAAAACCCGTCCGCTTTACTCAGTGAATTCACCATCAAGCGAAAGGGTTCAGTCTTCATGAAGAAACTGCAAAAGGGGTTCACGCTCATCGAATTGATGATCGTGATCGCCATTATCGCGATTCTCGCGGCGATCTTGATTCCGAACTTCCTGCACGCCCGCGCAGAATCCATCACCGCGGCCTGCGAAGGTAACGAGAAGCAGATCGCAACGGCCATGGAAGAGTATTCCGTGGACAACGGCGGCTCGTATGTCACCGCGTTCAACCAGCTGACCACGCCGTATCTGTCGACCCAGATCAGCGATCCGGCGGGCGGCGCCTACACGGTCAAGAATCCAGCCACAGTCCTTGCCGCAGACGGCTCGTATGAGATCTACGATACCGGCAAGCACGACACCACGACAACGGGCTCGCTCACCAAGCCAGGCGGCGCGGCATGCGGCACGAGCTGCACGAGCATCCTGTACGCCCAATCATCGGGTATCCACGGCAACTAAGACCTCTCGCAGCGAGAGCAACAGCAGGGCCGGTCTTCGGACCGGCTCTCTTGTTTGCCGGCGCAGTGAGCCACATCACTTCCACGTCGTGGCGGTGCGCGCCGATACTCCATTTGGGCATTGATGTTATGGGACCCGCGCGAATGAGCAAGGAGCACAGGTTTTTA
>JALYZS010000056.1 GCA_030948745.1 Vulcanimicrobiota bacterium
CCGGATGCGCGTTGAAGATCTGCATGCCGCTCATCGCCAGGATGACGAGCGCGAGCGCGCTCAGCCAGTGGGTGATCCGGACGTTGACCGGATAACGGAAGATTCGCACGGCAGGACTCCAGGGCTGCGTATTCCCTGTGGCTACGCTTGGCCAGCCCTTTTGGATTACTTCTTTTGCAGCGGTCCCGCAGGCGCGATGATCAGGCGATCAAACCGAGCCGGACGAAATCGGCGACGATTCTGCGCACGTCGGCATCCACCGTCGCCTGGTCCGCGCCGGTTTCAGCGCCGATCATCGCGGCGATCTCCGAAGGCGTTCTCACGCCGTCACACAGCTCGAGGATCCGGCCCGCAGTGCGATTCAGGATGTGAACCTTTTGTCCGGCAGGATGGTGCACGAGGACTTCATCCCCGACCGTCTTGATGTCGAGACCTGGCGATTTGCATAGCTCACTCACTGCCATGAACTCCTAGCGCGATGCACGAGAGGCCGAAGCGCAATGCGATACAGCGGATAGAGCAGCGCGAACAGCGTCGCACCGGCGAGATGCGGCAGGGCCCGCAGGCCGCGCAAGCGCGCCTTCCAGTGGCCACGCATATGGAAGAGCCTGCTATCGACCCGCGCGGCAGCAGGATGATCGCACTCGTACACAGCCGCGACGCGGCCCACGACGCTCTCGGGCGTCGGATATTCAGGTTGCCATGGGATCGCATCGCCACAGGTCTGCAACCGGCCGCCGCGCATGCCCGTGACCCGGTGCGCGACAAGCTTGCCATCACGTTCGAACACGAGGATGTCGCCCACGCGGTCGGGGACATCGCGCGGACCGAGCTCGAGGACCATAGGCGACCGCAACAACGGCCGCATGCTGCGTCCTTGCATCGCGACGCGCGGCGCAGCATCCGATCCGGTGAGCAGCCGCACCGCGCCGATGATATGTTTGGCGCGGCCGTTGCCTGCGCGTGCCTGCTCGCGGCTCATGAGGCTGCTGTCGCCGGTTGAGCCGAAAGGTCGCGCACGGCGGCGATGATCGCGGCAGCACTTTCGTCTGGGCTGCCGAGGTATGCGGCGTAACCCTGAGCCTCGGCGCTGATGCGGGTTGCGGCGGCGACGCGGTCGAGCCCGACTGGCGGCCCGCAGAAGCCGGCCGCCAGCAAACGGCTGATGGTTGCAGCGCGAGGCAGCGGCTCGACCCGCGGCGATGGGGTAAAGCCTGCGATGAACATCAGCGCACGTAACGGCTGTGGCGGCGGGAGGGCATCGTGGCCCAGCAATTCGTCAAAACCCACTGCCTCCCAATCGTCGCCGGCATGTAGCGCGAGCCGGGCGGTGATGCCTCCATCGCCCGCCACCGGCTGTGCCGTGAGCAGTTCGAGGCCGCCGCGGCGAATATTGAGCGCGCGCGGGAACGGCTGTACCTTGCCATCGACGATGGTGCAACGCTCGTCGCCATAGAGCCCAAGCCCGCGGCGGACGCAGGCGATAGCGGTGGTCGATTTTCCACCCGTCGAAGTTGCCGAGAGGGCGATCGCGGCGTCGCCGGCTTGCAGCGACGCAGCGTGAAGCGACATGACCCGCGGGTTGACGTCGAAGAACGCTTGTTGCACGACCGCATCGGTCAGAAACGCTATGACGGCGGCGTCATCGATCGGCTCCGGATGGCGCCAGCCGGGTCCCGGTTCAGCCCAGAATGCGGGCCCACCGCGCGAAGCCGAGACAGCGTACACCGCAAGATCGGGAGAGCCCGTTGCGGCGAAGGCACGATAGCGCTTGCGGAAGGTCGCCGCCGCATCCGCTTGGTCGAAACGCACCGCCAGTCGCGAATCGAACCAGCGCAAGGTCACCGTTTCCAGCGTGTGTTTGCGCAAGCCGGCTCGGACGGGCAGCGCCAGATCCGTCGGCAGCAACTGCACGGCGCTGATGATCATGCGAGCAGACCTTCGAGGGCGTCGGCTGCCGCTTGGGGCGAACGTGCAGCGATGCGAAAGCAGGGAACACCGCTCATGATCGCCGCTGCATCGCTGAAGCGCGGGAACCCGGTGGTCGCGGTGTTCAGCCGCTGGGTGAGGTCCGCGGCGGCGACGCCGGCGGCGAGGCGCTCCACGGTCGCGGTGGTCGAGGAGGTCCGCTCCAGGAGCAGCGTCGCAGCCAAGGGAGCGGGCGACGCGAAGATGTCATCGCCGAACACGGCGGCCGGATCGATCGTATCCCACACGCGGTCGCCGTAGGGGGCGCGCGGCGTGCTCGCGCGGCAGGCTTGCACGAGACGCGGATCATCGAACACCGAGAAAGTCCGTTCCCGTATCATGAGCGTGCGCGGCAAACCCGAGACGAGACGATCGCGCTTGTGTACGAACGCGAGCTCGTCGCTGTAGAACTTCGCACCGCGTCGCATGAGCTCCAGTGCGAGGGTCGTCTTGCCGATCCCGGATTGCGCGGAGATGAGGATCGCTCGGTCACCCAATCGCAACGCCGCGCCATAGAGCGAGTGCCACTCTGCGTTCAGACGCAGACTCCGACGGAACAGCGTGCCGCTGCCATAGAAGGCCCTGCGAAATGTCGTGTCCGCGCCGGTTTCGCGATGCTCGACCGGCTCGTCATTGAAGAACAACCAAGGCTCCGCGTCGGCGCCGCCGATGCGGCCGGTGTCGATCGCGCCGGATGACGGTCCCTCCGTACGCAAGTGGTGATAGACCGCGTTGAGATACTCGATGATCTCCGGCGCTTCGCTGCGCACGACAAGCATGCGGTCAAGCGCCTTGAAGGCGGCGACGTGGATGGGTGGTGCAGTGGATTCTGCCGGTCCTAACAAACGCACGCCTACATGCTTCTCAGTCTCGCTCGGATGCCCTTAGCATTTGCGGGCACGAGGATTGGTCCAAAAGGCCTTCCGTCCTCACTCATCGTGCGGGAATAGCGAGGGGGAACGCAGCCGTAGCCTCGCTCCCCCCGCAGGTCTCGACGAACAGCGTGCCTATCTGATACAGACCGACCCTTCGCACGAGCCGAACGCTTCCGCTAACACCACATCGGCGTCAAGCGTGGCGAGGATTTGGGGCGAGGTATACATGAGGGGACCTTCTTCTTTCGATTGCGGAAATCAAGCGCCTCATCGCGCTGCCTCGACCGCTTGCGCGGTCGACGTCTGCCAATGATACAGCAAATGGAGCGCCGGTTCCCTGGGTAGGAAGACTTATATGCCGAGAGGACGCCGGCCGGCGCCCTCTCGTTTGCTCTTTCTCGTTCGAGCTAGCCGCACCACGTGGCTTGACTGCATGTCGGCTGGCCAAAAACCTCGGCCAACACAACAGTCGAATCCAACGATGCGATGATCATCGGAGCACTATACATGCGTATGTTTTCCTTTGATACCGGGTTATTAGGAAGGCGCCTCAGCGCGCTCGATCGCGGCCCATACGGGGCGCGACGTACACCGTAGTAT
>JALYZS010000241.1 GCA_030948745.1 Vulcanimicrobiota bacterium
CCCTCGCGGCGCTTGCATGCGCGGCGAGCGCCACCCCGTAGGCTGCGGTGATGCCGATCGCCGGAGCCCCGCGCACCACCATGGTGCGGATGGCCTCTGTGACTTCGCGCCACTCACGCAGGTCCACGTAGCGCGTGGTGTTCGGCAGGGCGCGCTGATCCAGCAAGCGCAGCGTACCCGGCTCATAACGGATGTGGTCGAATGCCGCCCGGTCGATCGCTTGCCTGCCTTCCAACCTCAACCTCGTCAACGGCGTCCTTTTCGATGGGCGCTGCGGTGCTCGTTGACGCCTTTCAATGATGCTAGCGGCCACAACTCGTATTGCACGGTCGCAAGCTCGGCTTCGACAACACACTCGATGACCTCTCGCGAAGGTTTGTAACACGGCGCCGCTTCGTCGATCGGCACGCGCCCGTCGGCGTTCACGAGGATGCCGGCTTCGCGATATTCGTCGTCGATGGCTTGCTGGTCGAGTGACTTCATCGCGGCGCTGCGTGAAAGCCGGCGGCCCGCGCCGTGATTCACCGAGTAGGCGCTGCGCGCGGATCCGGCGGCGGGGCGCAAGATATAGCTGAAATCCTTGTTACTACCGGGGATGAGCACCGGATGGCCCGTCTGCTCCCACTGCGTGCCGCGCAAACCCGGATGACCGGCCGGCAGGGCGCGCGTCGCTCCCTTGCGATGCACCCAGACCCAGCCGAACTCGTCATGCTGCTCGCGCTGCACAAGATTGTGGCTGATCTCGTAGACCAAGGCCAGCTCGTCGTCGAACACATCGCGAAACGCCTCCGCGACCTCCTGAAAGATCACCAGGCGATTGATGATCGCGAAGTTGCCGCCCGCGGCGACCGCGTTTTGATAGTCGCGATAGTGGCGCGAATCGGGCGTGAAATACCCCAGGTCGAGGTGCGCGTTCGTCTGGGGCTTTTCGGCTCGCGCGAGGTCGAAGTAATTCGTGGCCAATCCATGGCCGAAACCGCGGCTGCCCGTGTGCACTTGCACGAAGAGCGTCTGCGTCTGCTCACAGCGTTGCAGCTCGATGAAATGGTTGCCCCCGCCGAGGCTGCCGAGCTGTCCGCGTCCGCGCTCCGGCCGGCCACGCCCGCCCCATGGGATCGACCAGCTGTCGTCAACGGGCAGGCGGTCGCGCTCGGCATGACTGCGGTCGATATCCGCGCGGTACTGCGTGATGTAGTATTCCGCCCCGCCGCGCACCAAGTGCTCGAACTGTTTCTCACTCAGGTCGCGTAGCGCTTGGCTCTTGCCGCCGGCGCCCATCTCGACGCGGCGCATGACGGCGCGGTTGAACGCCAAGCGGTTTTCGGGTGTCGCCTCCTCGACCGGCACCGTAGAGGACGCCGCCATCATGCCGCAACCGATATCGTAGCCGACCGGGCCCATCGCTATTGCGCCGTTGTCGCCGTCGGTGACGACGACACAACCCACCGGCACGCCGTAGCCGTGATGGCAATCCGGTGTGATGACGACCAGCCGCACGCCGGGAAACCTGGTGGCGTTCATGATCTGCGCCGCGATGATCTCTTCGGTCTCCTCGAGCAGATGCTGCGTGAGGAAAAGCCGCACCTCGACGCCCGCGGTCTGCTCGTCGCGCCAGCGGAAGTAGCCCTGCGGCTGCCGTTGCAGACGCTGCTTCCACGCCGACGTCGCCGCTTGCATGGGTCAGAAGTCCAAGCGTTTGCGCAGTGCGGCCATGCGCATGGCGCTCTGGGCGGATTCGTAACCTTTGTTGGAGGGCGCCGGTGCCGGCGTCGCGCCGTGGTCGCCGCCCGCGTTCACGCCGACGCTGGCCCGCTGCCGTGCCTGCTCGAGCGTTTCGGTCGTCAAAACACCGAAGATGACAGGAACGCCGCTTCGCAGAGCGACTTCAGCGATGCCGCACGCTGCTTCTCGCGCCACATATTCGAAGTGCGCCGTCTCACCGCGGATCACGCATCCCAAGCAGACGATCGCATCATACCGTTTCGTGTCGACGAGCCACGATGCGCACAACGGCAACTCGAATGCGCCCGGGACCTCGAACACGTCGATGTCGGCCGGCTCGACGCCGCCGCCGGCGAAACCGTTTTCCGCGCCGGTCAGCAGTGCGGCGGTGATGTCGCCGTTGAACAGCGCGCGGACAATCGCAAAGCGCACTTAGCCGCCTTTGCGCGTCACTTCGGTCGCTGGTCGTACCTTGACGTCGCCGTCGAAAAGATGGCCGAGCTTGTCGCGCTTGGTCTGCAAGTAGGCTGCGTTGTATTTATCCCGATCGATGATGAGCGGTACGCGGCCGAGCATCTTCAGTCCGTAGCCTTCGAGCCCGACGATCTTGCGCGGGTTGTTCGTGATGATGCGCATCTCGCGCACGCCGAGATCGTGCAGGATCTGCGAGCCGATGCCGTAGTCGCGCTTGTCGATCGGCAGGCCCAGCTTCTCGTTGGCTTCGGCGGTGTCGGCGCCGCTATCTTGCAGCTCGTAGGCGCGCAGTTTGTTGGCCAGGCCGATGCCGCGGCCTTCCTGGTGCAGGTACAAGAACACCCCGCGCCCGGTCGTCGCGATGATCTGCAGCGCCGCATCGCGCTGGGCGCCGCAATCGCAGCGCTTGCTGCCGAACACGTCGCCGGTCAAGCACTCCGAATGCACGCGCACGAGCACATCTTTGCCGTCGCTGATGTCGCCCATGACGAGCGCCACGTGGCAGGCTTGGTCGACCAGCGACTCATAGCCGTGACCCGTGAAATCGCCGAAGCCGGTCGGCATCTGGAAGGTCGCGATGCGCTGCACGAGTTTCTCGTTGCGCATGCGGTAGGCGATGAGATCTTTGACCGTGATGAGCTTCAGATGATGTTCGGCCGCGAAGAGCTCCAAGTCCGGGCGGCGCATCATGCGGCCGTCCTCGGCGAGTATCTCACACACGACGCCTGCCGGATAGAGGCCGGCTAAGCGAGCGAGGTCGACTGCGGCTTCGGTCTGCCCGGCACGGACCAACACGCCGCCTTCGCG
>JALYZS010000145.1 GCA_030948745.1 Vulcanimicrobiota bacterium
ATCGTGGTCAGCGACGGACCGCCATCGCCTGCGTCGTCCACGACTCCCATGCCGCCGCCCTCACCAAGCGGCTACTAAAGGCCGCTGTGCGATAAGATCGCACTGCGTCGCCAAGCGCTACCTGCACGCGCCCAGCGTTCGGTTTGCGTGTCGAACGTGAGCGGGCCGCGCCATAGCGTGCGCTGCACGAAGGCCGTGTCGCCATCCAGCCGCACTTCCACCTTTCCCAGGGGGTAGGGACGCGCCGCATATTTGATCTCGAACGCGCGCTCCTGGTCGAGCGACATGACGCTCAGCCACGTCTGGGATGGTGTTGCATCCGCGATATCGGTCGCGAGGACTGCGCGCCGTCCGTTTGCCAGCGCGCGCAACGACTCCACCGTCGCCTGCGCTAACGTGGCGGCGTCGTGCACTTCGGACGACGCAGCCGGCAGCGATGGATCCTCTGACGGGTCGACGAGTTGATGCGTGAAGATGTTCGGGCCGGTCGCATCGGCGTGTGCCAGAAGCGCTTGATCGACCCGATAGGCGGAAAGGGTGCCTTGGTCGCCCGCGAGCCGCCGGCCGGGCGTCGCGCCCCAGAGCAAGTAGAACGCGTCGCCAAACTGCGCGAACAACAACTGCTCGCCAGCGTAGGTGCCGCCCGTGAGCCACGCTTCGCGCTCGTCCAGACGCTGCAGCGCGATGGCCGGTCGGCCTTGCCACGGCTGGCTGATGGCGGCCCAGCACGCATTGCCATCCGATCCGATTGCGCCGGCATCCCCGGCCACGTCTGCGGCGTGCTGCCAGCGACGTCCGTCTCGCGTCCACCACAGGCTTGAGGCGGCGCCCGTAACCGTATCGTTCGCGAAAGCGCGCCACAGCGGTGCTGCACCCCAGATGCGGCCGTCATCCGTGCGCCCGAGCACGGCAAACGGAAAGCGCGGCGGACTGACATAAGAGAAATTCCCAGCAGCATCGCTGAGCATGACGTGCCCGAGGTACGAGGCTATCCAGCGCTGTCCGAGCGTGTCACCGACCGGATAGATGCGCCACACGACGAGCGCAGCGTCGAGCGCGTCTTCGTCCGGTCGCAACGGCGGCCATAGCGGATCGCCCATCGCGATCGTCTGCATGGCGGTCTGCAGCGCGTCAAGTCGCCCGTTGCCAGGTGGAAAATGGAGGCGTTCGCGCACGTAGCTGCCATTGCGCCCATATAAGACCTGGTCATCTTCCGGCCGGGCGAAATACAATTGGCCTTCGCGGTCTGCGCCGAAACCGTCGCCGACCGTGTACTCCGGCTGTGCGGGCATGCGCGGAAAAGCATACTCTTGCAGATCGCGCGTGCGCGCCAGAATGCGTTGCATGCCGTACGTGAAAGCGAAATACGCAGCACCGTTGCGGTAGCTGGCTTGATAGACGCTGTGTCCGAGCGGCAGCACAGGCACGAGCGCATCGCCGTACGCCGAGCCGGAGAAGTTCGGCGCAGCCGGCGAGTCGGGGCCCTCACGTGC
Organism: Vulcanimicrobiota bacterium; assembly: GCA_030948745.1. Lineage (GTDB taxonomy): Bacteria > Vulcanimicrobiota > Vulcanimicrobiia > Eremiobacterales > Eremiobacteraceae > JALYZS01. The sequence continues at coordinate 1,494 of JALYZS010000145.1, forward strand.
GATCGCAGCGCCTGCCGAAGCGATCCGATCGACCCATGCGACGTAACCGCCGACGAACGCGAAGCCGCCGCCATCGCACGTGCCTTCGAAACGCAAAGCGCGGGCGCCGACTTGCAGCGCTGTGTAGCGGCCGGCGGGGTCACGCCCCAGTTGTAAGCGGCCATCGCCCGCCTGGGCAACGATATCCGCATTGGAGGCGTCCGAGGGATCCGCGAAGCGTAAGGGAGGCGCGCCGTACGAAGAACGTTGTGCGGCGATCACCGCGTCATGTCTTCCGCTCGCGTCCGCCCAGCGCACGACGCCGCTCTCGGGCCAGCCCATGCTGCGCGGCATGGCGTCCGTCACAAGCGCGCGCAACGTCCGCGCGCCCATGTCGAACACGAACGCGTGCGTCGGGTTGATCCTGCGCCAGTCACCGTGATCCGCGGCTCCCGGGAAGATCGCGACGAACGCCGCACGATGGCCGCGCGGCTCGCATTGCACGCGGCCCACGATCGCGCCGTCGATGTGCCCCAGCGGTAAGGCTAAGAAATGCATGTAGGCCGAGGCAGCCACTTTGACGTTGACGGTCGGGTCGGGCGCGGCGACAAAGCCAGACGAGCGGGCCGGCCGCGGCAGCGGCGATACGACGCTTGCAGCGTACGGTTGCGCGCGGCTGCAAAACGAGACCGCGGCGACGGCGAGCGCACACACAGCGAGTCCTCGGGCGCTTGCGGGAAAGGAGAAGATCATCGGCCTCCGGCACGTCTCCGCTATGCGGATCACTGAGCTGTGGCGCTATCCGGTCAAGTCATTGGCCGGCGAAGCATTGAGTTCCGTTGCGGTGGAACACGCGGGCCTCGCCTTCGATCGGCGTTATGCGATCATCGATTGCCGTCCGCTGCGCGAGGGCAAGACGCTGACCTCGACCCAAAATGCCACGATGCTTTCCTATCGGGCGGTGGTGCGCGACGACAACGTCGTCGTCACCGCACCCACAGGGCGGCGTCACCGCTGGGATGACCCCGAACTTGAAAAATCACTTGCGGCCCTGCTGCAACAGCCGATCGCACTGGCTGAGTCCGAAGCCGAGCGGTTCTTCGATCAGCACACCATCTTGATGGTCAGCGCCGCGTCGTTGCGTGCGCTCGGCGAGGAATGGCAAGCCACGCTCGACGGGCAGCGTTTCCGCCCTAACATCGTCATCGACGGTACTGATTTGGCGCCGTTCGTCGAGACGACGTGGCAGCAGGCGAGATTCAACGCCGGGGGCGCGGCTTTCGAAGCGGTCGAGCTGTGCGAGCGCTGCGTCGTGCCCACGATCGATCCCAAGACTCTCGAGCGGAGGCCTGATCTGTTGCGCTTGCTGGTGCAGAAGCACGCTACGTACTTCGGTCTGTATTGCCGGGTTTCGCAAACGGGCGACATCCACGTCGGGGACACGTGGAAAGTCGTCCGATAATGAGTGCAGGGGGATCGAACATGCACCAGACCTTGCATCCGATACGCTGGATAGCCGCCGCCTTCGTTTTCGCGGCCTGCGCGCTCGCCATGCCGCAGGCGCAAGCCGGCTCAGGCGTGTTTTCCCCGCCGCCCGGTTGGGTGGCCGGCAGCCATAGAGGCGTATGGATCCATCCGGACAACGAGCAGTTCCATCAGAACATCGGCATCGCCGCACGCCGCTACGACGGCTCGCTCGACCAGTTCACGCGCTCCGGCATGGGCTCGCTGCGGGCCGCCTTCAGCGATCTGCACGTCGGGAAGGTGCAGCACACGACGGTGTGCGGCGGCCATGCCGCCACCTATCTTACGTACACCGCCACCCTCGGCGGGCGATCGCTGTTATACGAGCAGATGGCGACCATCTGGAACGGCGTCGCATACCTGGCGACCTATACGCGGCTGAACGGTCAGCCGTCGCTGCCGGCCGCACGTGCAGCCCTGACCTCTCTGTGTGGAAACCAGTCCGCTGCTACCGGTTACCCGGCGCCGATGCCGGCGCAACGCGCCACAGCGACGCCCGCCGCTGCGGATTACGCGACGCCCGCGCCAGTCGGCTCGATCGCGCCGACGATAACGCCACGGCCATGACGATGAGCCGTGCGCGCATCGCGCTCGTCGCCCTCTCCATCGCCGCTTCTGTGCTGTTGTGTGCTGCCGCCGCGCCCTATGCCCACATTCCCCAAGCCGGCGATCAAGTGCGCTTCGATGCTTCCTCGTCGGGCCAGCGGCAGTCGTGGGGTTTCGCGCAGCTCGCGTGGCTGGAAAGCTTCCTCCGGCTCTCGCTCGAGGCGGCGCAAGGTGGCGGGACGGCGGCAGACAGCTCGTCACAGGTCGAGAAAGCGCGCGACCGTGCCGTGACGCTCAATAACGGCGTGCGCGGCGTTGTCACGGAAGTTCGAGCGTTTCACTACCGCGATCGGAACGATGTCACGGTGCACGTGCTCGTGCGCGACGGTCCGATGCAGAACCGGATCGTGTGGACGACGCCCGCGGAACTCGTGGACGCTGCGGGGCACCGCTACCTGAGATAAAGACGCGCCCGCCGGCCGCAGGAGCAAAGGCGCGGACAACCCGTTTGCCGTAACGCGTCAGGCCATGGCGACCATTGCTGACGTCCTCAATGCGAATCCGGGGCTGCAGCGCCGCCTGTTCTTCCTCGCGCGCCGTTTTGTCGCCGGTGAAAGTCTCGACGATGCGATGGCGGTGGTGCAAAAACTCAATGCGGCGGGGCTGACCGCTTCGCTCGACTTCCTGGGCGAAGACGTGCTGCAAGAGCGGGAAGCCGTGAACACGGCCTCCGTCTACTGCGCGATGGTCCGGAGAATCGTCGCGGGCGGCCTGCAATCGAATATCTCGGTCAAGCTGAGCGCCATAGGACAAATGATCGATGAGGATCTGGCGCTGGCCAACCTGCGCCGGATCATCGCTGTCGCCCGGCCGCACGACATGTTCATCCGCTTGGACATGGAAGGCTCGGCGACGGTCGACTCGACCTACCGGATCTTAGAACGCGCGCGTGCCGAGTACGAACACGTCGGCGCGGTCGTGCAAGCCTATTTGCATCGTGCGGCGGACGATGTCGCGCGCTTGCTCGCACATGGCACTCGTATACGCTTGTGCAAAGG
>JALYZS010000285.1 GCA_030948745.1 Vulcanimicrobiota bacterium
CGTCCTAACCGGGCGAAACGCGAGCAAGCGATGAGCGGCCGCGAGGCCGCTCTTTTTCTTTGCCGCGACACCAGTGGCAGCGTGGCGCGCCGGGCGACGGAATCCTCCGGCGCGGGCGCGAACCCGGCGGCGGTGCGCAATCGACTCATCAGTGTTTCGCTATGCCTGCTGCTCTTCGCCGCGCCGGCGACGGCCGCAGCGGCGGCCCACAAAGTGCCGCTTAGCACGGAAAGCACAACCATCGCACTGACGCTGCCGGGCATTCGCCCGCGCAAGATAGAACTCGATGCGCCGACGCTGTTCCACACCATCACGACCGATTTTTTCCTGCAAGATGACGGAACGATGTATGTCCAAAGCGGCGACATCCCGGCGATGTGGCTGCGTGACTCCTCGGCGCAGACGTACCCCTATCTGCGCTTCATCAACAGCTATCAGCAGCTCGACTTCGTGACGCATGGGGTCATCGAACGAAACGCGCGCAACATCCTCATCGATTCCTACGCCAATGCGTTCACCGCTGGCTATAAGGTGTGGGAGGAGAAGTGGGAAGTCGATTCGCTGGCGTACGCGGCCACGTTGCTCACCGGCTACTGGCAGCTCACGCACGACCGGGCTATCTTGACGCCGCGATTACGCTGGGCGATCGTCCACATCGTGGAGAACTATGAGTGCGAACAACAGCACCGCAGCTGCTCCCATTATCGCTCACGCTTCCTCCCCAACCACGGCAGCGGAGCGGATTACGACGATACCGGCATGATCTGGGGAGCCTTCCGGCCATCGGACGACGCGGTGCGCTTTCCGTTCAACATCCCGCAAGAGCTGTTCGCCGCACGCGCGCTGAATGCGCTGGCGCGCTTCATCGATGACGTCTACGGCGACAGCGCACTCGCGTTCCGGGCGCGCGAGCTCGCGGCGGCGGTCCGGTGGGGCGTGGACCGCTTCGGGCGGGTATATGACTTCCGCCATGGCTGGATCTATGCGTACGAGGTCGACGGCAAGGGGGGTGTCGCGCTCATGGACGACGCGAACCTGCCAGATCTGGTGGCAATGAGCCTGTTCCAGCTGACCACGGGGGACGATCCGCTGTATCAAAGCACGCGTCGCTTCTCGTTGTCGACGGCGAACCCGTACTACTATCGCGGACGCTACGCCGCCGGATTGGGCAGTCCGCACACGCCGACCGGCTGGGTGTGGCCGCTTGCGCTCGCAGCCACGGGCATCACCGCGAGCTCGCTCAACGAAGTGGTCGAGTCGCTCGAGCAGCTGCGCGCGATCGACGGCGAAAAAGGTCTGCTCTACGAAAGCGTCGACCCCAACAGGCCATGGCATTTCACGCGCAGCTCGTTCGGCTGGGCCAACGCCATGTACGCAGAGCTCGTCTTCCGCAGCGTCGCGGATCTGCACGAGGTGACGGCGGCGACCGATGAGTTCGCGCTGCTGCCCGATCGCATCCATACGCCCCACATCACCGCCCCGATGGAGAAGTGGCGCGCCGCAGCGACGATCTATAGCGCCCTGTCGCGGATCCTGCGTGATTGACCGCGCGGCGCCCGACGGATCAACCGCTCTTCAGCGGCAGCAGGCCGAGCTCGTTGCCGACCGTCGCGAACGCCTCGAGCGCCTTGTCCAAGTGCGCGCGCTCTAATGCGGCGCTCATCTGCACGCGGATGCGCGCCGTGCCTTCCGGCACGACGGGGTAGCCGAACCCGGTCACAAAGACGCCGTGACGAAGGAGCAGCTCGCTCATCTTGATCGCAAACGCCGTCTCGCCGACGATGATCGGGATGATGGCGCTGTCTCCGGGCAGCGGCTTGTAGCCCAAGCCCTTGAGCCCGTCGCGGAAGTAGCAGATGTTGTCGCGCTGCTTGCGGAGCAGCTCGGGATGGGTCTCGAGCTCTTCGATCGCTGCGAGCGCGCTGCACGCGACCGTCGCCGGCAACGCGTTGGAGAACAGCTGCGTGCGCGAGCGCTGCACGAGCGTGTCGATGAGATTGCGCGAACCTGCGACGAACCCGCCTGCGGCGCCGCCGAGCGCTTTACCCAGGGTGCCGGTGAGCACGTCGATCTGGCCCGTCAGGTTGTGATGTTCGATCGTGCCCCGTCCGGTCGGCCCGGTGACCCCGCTGCCGTGGCTGTCGTCGACGATCGTGACGCCATTGTAGCGCCGTGCCAACGCGGCGATCTCGGGCAGCTTGGCGAGGTCGCCTTCCATCGAGAAAACGCCGTCGCTGATGATGAATTTGGTCGTGTCCGCGGGAAGCGCGGCGAGTTTGGCCTCGAGATCTGCCATGTCGGAATGCTTGTAGCGCAGACGTTGCGCCTGCGCCAGCCGGCAGCCGTCGATGATGGAAGCGTGATTGAGCTCGTCGGAGACGATCGCGGTTCCCGCCGTTGCAACCGTGGGGATGAGACCTTCGTTTGCGCTCCAGCACGAGACATACGTGAGCGCCGCGTCGGTGCCGAAGAAGCCCGCGATCTTGTCCTCCAGACGGCGGTGGATGTCCAGCGTGCCGCAGATGAAGCGCACGCTGGCGGTGCCTGCGCCATAGCGTCGCAGTCCCTCGATGCCGGCGGCGACGACGCGAGGATTGTCGGCCAAACCCAGATAGTTGTTGCTCGAGAGCACGATCGTCTCGCCGGCCTCTTCCATGTTCACCTCGGCCGCCATCGGCGTTGTGAGGTGTCGCAAGCTCTTGTAGGTGCCAGCGGCGCGCAGGCCGTCGAGTTCGGTCTTGAGCTTCTGATCGAACGAACGGTTCATGCTGCGTCCTTTTTTGTGAGATCCATGACGATCTTCACCGCTTTTCCCTCCTTGAGGAGCGCGAAGCACTCTTGGTAGCGCTCTAAAGGAACGACGTTCGTGATGATCTTGGAAAGATCGATACGGCCGGCGGTGAGCATGGCCTGCATCTGATACCAGGTCTCGAACATCTTGCGGCCGTTGATGCCCAGCACGGTGAGGCCCTTGAAGATGATGTTCTCCGCCAAGTTCAGGCTCACGTCGTCGGCTGGCAAGCCGAGCAACGCGGCGCGGCCGCCGTTGCGCACCATGCTCAGGCCTTGATTGATCGCGGCACCGCTGCCGCTCATCTCCAACAGCACGTCGGCGCCATCGCCGTTAGTGAGCGCGTACACGCGCTCGCGCAGATCGGGCGTGCGCGCGTCGAACACGTCGTCAGCGCCGAGGGTTTTGGCGAGCGCCAGTTTCTGTGCGTTCAGGTCGATCGCGATGACGCGCGAGGCTCCGGCGGCGCGGGCCACCGGAATGGCCATCAACCCGATCGAGCCAACGCCCGTGATGACGACGCTGCGCGCGCTGACGCCTGCAGCCATCACCGTGTGGACCGCGTTGCCGAGCGGATCGAAGACGGCGGCCCAATCATCCGGCACGGCGGGGTCGAGTTTCCAGACGTTGTGCTGCGGGATCGATATATAGTCGGCGAAACAGCCATCGCGATCGACGCCGATGATCTGCACATGCTCGCAGATGAACTCTTGCCCGGTACGGCACAGCAGGCACACACCGCACGAGATGTGACCTTCAGCCGAGACACGATCGCCGGCCACGACGCTTGCGACCGCATCGCCGATCGCGACGACGTGGCCCATGAATTCGTGCCCCACGACGAGCGGCGGGTGCACGCGGTTCTGCGACCAGCGATCCCATTCGAAGATGTGGCCATCCGTGCCGCAGATCCCAGCTTTATGCACGCGGATGAGGACGTCGGTGGGGCCGAAGCGCGGCAGCGGTACGTGCTGCAGCGTTAATCCCGGACCGAGCCGCTCTTTGACGAGTGCGCGCATGGTAGTCGGAAGCGCGGCGGGAATGGAAGGGGTGGTTCCGGAGCGACTCTGTGAGATAGCCACGGCGCAAGGTTCTGTGGTTCCTCCAGGGAGCCTTTGCACGTCGCCGGAGGACTAGCGTGGGCATCATCCATTTCTTGATCGTCGCTTCATTGCGAGCAGCATCGGCGGTCACGATATCTCTCGCGCCGCCCACCGCACGCCGCACATTCCGTAAATCGACATGAGCCAGCCAAGCAGCCGATGAGAAAGAAAAAACGCAGCGTCGCGCGCCACGTCGCCGAGGTGCGCGAAAAAATCGACATCCAGTTGCGACGCGCCGCGCGGCCGGCCATACCCGTGAACACGCATGCGCCGGTCAGCGACTCGCTCGTCGTGAAGAAGCGCAAACTCGACAAGAAGACCAAGCAGCGCAAAGAGTGGGAACGGCTATAAGCACGAGACTGGACGCCGGCAGGGCACGCTTGGCCGCGCAGTGAACCGCGCTCGAACGTTTGTTCGAGGGTTGCCGATGCTGACGATCGATGAGATATTGGGGCGCGATGGTGTGCTCGCCAAGAGCATGGACGGATATGAATTCCGCCCAGCGCAGATCGCCATGGGCAAGCTCGTCAATCGCGGATTTTTGGAGCACGTGCACATCATGGTGGAAGCCGGCACGGGCACCGGCAAGTCCTTCGGCTACCTCGTGCCCGCGATCTTGTCGGGTCAGCGGGTCGTGATCTCCACCGCGACGCTCGCGCTGCAGGAACAGCTGCTCACCAAGGACATCCCGCAGGTGATCAACGCGCTCGACTCGCCGGCGCGCGTCGTGCAGCTCAAAGGTCGTAACAACTATTTGTGCCGTGACAAGCTTGAACAGCTGCGCGGCCGGCTCGTGTTGGCGCAGGGGCATGAAGACCGCAAGCTTTTTCGCTGGGCCGATCACACCCGCAGCGGCGATCGCGCCGAGTTGGACTTCGTCCCAGCGGAGGCATTGTGGCGTGAAGTCGACGCCGACGCGTTCGATTGCATCATGGAGGCCTGCGATTTCTTCGGCCCTGAACGCTGCCATCAGATGCACGCGCGCGAAGCGGCGCGGCAAGCGGATATCATCGTCGTCAATCACGCGCTGTTCTTCAGCGATCTCGCGATGGGCGGCGGCGTCATCCCGCCGTACGACTACGTGATCTTGGACGAAGCGCATCAGATCGAGGAGTGGGCGACGGCGGCGTTCGCCTCATCGATCTCACGCGCCGCGGTCGCGCGCTTGCAGCACAAGCTCGCGCGGGCTTACATCGTCGACGAACTGCTGAACGCGGCCCTCAATCAGGCGGCCGATGAGTTCGCGCTCGCGCTCGAGGGGCACCGCGCCAGCCGCTATCCTTTTCACGAAAATGCGAGCGGGTATGCCGCGCTCGAACCATTGCAGCGCGCGCTCTACCGGGTTGAGAATTGGGTAGCGGAGCGTTGGGCCACGGCTTCGCGTTTTCCGCAGGCGACCGAAGACGCACTCAAACGACGGCGCGATCTCATCCTACGCCTGGTGGTCGGCTTCACGCAGACCATCGAGCGCCTGCGGCTGGGCGGCGAGGATTGGATATGCTGGGTGGAGCGCGGCGAAGAACGCCGCGGTTCGTATGCGGCCAACTGCGCGCCCGCCAGCGTGAACGAGATCCTGCGTGAGCGCCTCTACGACCGCACGCGCAGCGTCGTCATGACATCTGCGACGATCTCCACCGGCGGCGACTTCGCCTATCTGCGCCGCCAGGTGGGGCTGTACGACGTCGCCCTCGACGAGCTCGTCTTGGATTCAGCCTTCGACTTCCCGCAGCAGGCCATGCTCTACTTACCGCCGCAGCGGCTCAATCCCAAACGTGAAAGCTTCATCCTTGAAGCGTCGCCCGTCATCGAAGAGGTGCTGCTTGCGACCCGCGGACGGGCGTTCGTGCTGTTCACCTCCAACGCGGTCATGCGGGCGGTGGCACACGCGCTCGGCCCGCGCCTTCCGTTCCCCTACCTCGTTCAAGGCGACATGCCCAAAGGCGCCACGCTGCAATGGTTCCGGTCGCAGAGCAATCCGGTGTTATTCGCGACCGCTTCGTTCTGGGAGGGCGTCGACGTCACCGGCAGCGCCCTGTCATGTGTCATCATCGACCGTCTGCCCTTTCCGCCGCCGGACGATCCGATCATCGCAGCACGCTCCAAGCTGCTCGCGCAGGCGGGCGGTGATCCGTTTCGCACGCTCATGATACCGGCGGCCATCACCAAGCTCAAGCAGGGGCTGGGGCGCTTGATCCGCAGCGCGAGCGATAAGGGATTGATGTGCATTTTGGACGGGCGCATCGAGACGATGGCGTACGGGCGCGAGATCCTCAAAGCGCTGCCGCCGGCGCGCCGCATCCACGACCTGAGCGCGGTCACGGAGTTTCTCGCTGAACGCTCGCCGCTGCAC
>JALYZS010000290.1 GCA_030948745.1 Vulcanimicrobiota bacterium
CAAGCCCTACGACGTGCGCGAAGTGATCGCGCGGCTGGTGGACGCAAGCGAATTCCACGAGTTCAAGGCGCTCTACGGTCAAACGCTGGTCTGCGGCTTCGCGCACATCGAAGGGCACCCGGTCGGCATCCTCGCCAATCAAGGCATCTTGTTCTCGCAAAGCGCGCTCAAAGCGACGCACTTCATCGAGCTGTGTTGCCAGCGCGGCACGCCGCTGGTGTTCTTGCAGAACATCACCGGCTTCATGGTCGGCAAGGCGTACGAAGAAGGCGGCATCGCCAAGGACGGCGCGAAGATGGTCATGGCGGTGGCGAATGCTGCCGTGCCGAAATTCACGGTCATCATCGGGGGCTCATTCGGGGCCGGCAACTACGGCATGTGCGGCCGCGCCTACGCACCGCGCCAGCTGTGGATGTGGCCGAACGCGCGCATCTCGGTGATGGGCGGCCCGCAGGCGGCAAGCGTGCTGCTCACCGTGCGCCTGGAAGGGCTCGAGCGGCAAGGCAAGAGCATGTCGGTGCCGGCACAGCAAGAGTTCATGCAGCCCATCCTCGACAAGTACGAAGCCGAAGGCAATCCGTATCACAGCACCGCGCGCTTGTGGGATGACGGCATCATTGACCCGGCCGACACGCGCGCCGTCCTCGCCTTGGGCATCGCCGCCGCAGCCAACGCGCCACCCGAACGCACGGCGTTCGGCGTTTTCCGCATGTGAAGAGGAGACGAGCATGCCGCCAGCAGCACTGCTGATCAACGAAGAACATGAGATCGCGACTGTCACCCTCAACCGGCCCGAGCAGCGCAACGCGTTGGACGCGGATCTCATCCAGCAGCTCACCGCCGCGTATCGCACGCTTGCCGGTCGCGCAGACCTGCGCGGGGTCGTGCTGCAAGGCGAGGGCGCGATCTTTTGCGGCGGGGCGGACATCAACTACATGCGCGCAGCGCTCGATCTGGGCGAACAGCACAACTACGAAGACGCGTTGCGACTGTCCGATCTGTTCGCCGCGATCGACGACTGCCCGCTGGCGACGCTCGTGAAAGTGCAAGGGGCGGCGCTCGGTGGCGGTGCGGGTCTCGTCGCGGTGAACGACATCGCCATCGCAGCCGACGACGCGCTGTTCGGTTTCACCGAAGCAAAACTCGGCATCGTGCCAGCCGTGATCTCACCTTTCGTCCTGCGCAAGATCGGGCAGTCACATGCGCGCGCGCTGTTCATGACGGCCGAACGTTTCCATGCCGAACGCGCCCTGCGCGTCGGCCTCGTGCACGAGGTCGTCCCCTACCCCCAGCTGGACGCCACGCTCGACGGCAAGCTGCGCGAGCTGCGCACGAGTGCCCCGTCGGCCGTGCGTCTCGCCAAGCAGATCGCCCGGAGCGTGGGCGCCATGCCGGCCGGGCAAGCACGCGAATGGACCGCGCGGCGCATCGCGGAGCAGCGGGCCAGCGCTCAAGGGCAAGAAGGGCTGCGCGCCTTCCTTGAAAAGCGCCGCCCAACGTGGCAATAAAACCGCCTTTCAAGTCACTGCTCATCGCCAACCGGGGCGAGATCGCCGTGCGCATCGCGCGCACTGCGCGTGCCATGGGCATGCGCACGATCGCGATCTATTCCGAACTCGATGCGGCGGCACTGCACGTCCGCGCGTGCGACGTCGCCGTGCCGATCGGCGGTGCAGCCGCGCGTGACTCCTACCTGCGCGCTGACAAGATCGTGGCCGCAGCGCGTTCGAGCGGCGCGCAAGCGTTGCACCCCGGTTACGGCTTTCTTTCCGAGAACGCGGCCTTCGCGCAAAGCTGCATCGATGCGGGCTTGGTGTTCGTCGGTCCGTCGCCGCGCGCCATGCAGGCGATGGGTGACAAGATCGCCGCGAAGAAAGCGGTGGCGGCGGTCGGCGTACCGGTCGTGCCCGGCTTCAGCGAGCGTTCGCAATCCGCGCAGCGTCTAGAGGAAGAAGCCCGACGCATCGGCGTGCCGCTGCTCGTCAAAGCCGCGGCCGGCGGTGGCGGTCGCGGCATGCGGCTCGTGACCGACCTTGGCGAGCTGAGCGATGCGCTCGCGAGCGCACAGCGCGAGGCGCAGTCCGCCTTTGGCGACGGCACGGTGTTCTTGGAACGGTATATCAGCCGGCCGCGCCATGTCGAGGTGCAGATCATCGCCGATCAGCATGGCAACTACGTCGCGCTGGGCGAGCGCGAGTGCTCTATCCAGCGCCGCTATCAGAAGATCGTCGAGGAAAGCCCGTCGCCCGCGGTGGACGCCGAGCTGCGCGCGCAGCTACAACAAGCGGCGATCGATGCGGCGCGCTCGGTGCAGTACAGCAATGCCGGCACGGTGGAATTCGTGCTCGACCCGGAGGGCCGTTTCTACTTCTTGGAGATGAATGCGCGCCTGCAGGTCGAGCATCCCGTCACCGAGGCGGTCACCGGCGTCGATCTCGTGCGAGAGCAGCTCAACGTCGCGGCCGGGGCGACCTTAGCCCTCGATCCCGGGTCCACGGCAGCGCGCGGCCATGCGGTCGAAGTCCGCGTGTATGCCGAAGATCCGGCGAACGACCACCTGCCGAGCAGCGGCACCGTCACGCTGTTCTCCCCTCCCCAAGGGCCGGGCATCCGCAACGACGTCGCGGTAGAAGAAGGCAGCGTGGTGAGCAGCGCGTACGACTCGATGCTCGGCAAGCTCATCGTCTACGATCGCACGCGAGCGGATTGCCTGCAGCGCCTGCGGAGCGCACTCGAGGACTACGCCGTCGGCGGTCTTGCGACGAACCTGCCGCTTTTGCGCGCGATCGTGGCGCACCCGGCCTTCGCTCGCGGCGAGACGACGACCGATTTCCTGGAGCGTCACTTCGCGCAACGGCCAGCGCCGCCGCCGCACGAGGCCGAACCACGCTTGGCCGCCGCCGGGGCGCTGCAATATCTAGGACTCGGGCAGGCGGTGGGCGCGTGGCGGCATGCAGCGGCGATCCGCAGCGTGCGCTTCGCGGGCGATGACAGCCCGATCGAGGTGCGCAAAGATTACGAGCAGCGTGGCTGGCGCTGCACGTCCGGGCGCCACAGCGCCCTGGTCGAAGGCCTACAGCCTGGTCTGTTCCTTTACCGCACGCCCAAGGACGCGCGCAAGTATGCGGCCTGGGTGACGACCGGCGGCGTCGCGCTCAGCTGGCACGACGGCGTGCACCGATTCGAGCTGCCAGCGCCTCCCGAGAGCGCTCAACACGGCGCACAGCGCGGCGCGACCGCTGGGTCCGCCGGTGTCGTGAGCGCGCCGATGAGCGGCACGATAGTAAAAGTCCTGGCGCACGAGAACGACCAGGTCGATGCGCTGCAAGTGGTCGTCGTGATGGAAGCCATGAAGATGGAGCACAGCATCGTCACGCCCTACGCGGGCGTGGTGGCACAGCTGCACGTCAAAGAAGGCGACTCGGTCGCGGCGGGCGACCTGGTCGCGCGGATCCGCGAAGCGTGAGTCTCCAGGCCATGCTCCACAGCCTGCCCGCTCGGGTCACCATCGTCGAAGTCGGGCCACGCGACGGTTTGCAGAACGAGCGCGCGATCATCCCGACTGCGCTGAAGATACAGTTCATCGACGCGCTTTCCGCTGCCGGCCTGCCGGTCATCGAGGCGACCTCATTCGTCAGCCCTGCATCCATTCCGCAGCTGAGCGACGCCGATGACGTCTTGCGCGGCATCCGCCGCACACCCGGCGTGCGCTATCCGGTGCTCGTGCCCAATGAGCGCGGGCTGGAGCGCGCGCTGGCGGCCGGCGCAGAAGAGATCGCGCTTTTCACCGCCGCATCCGAGACCTTCAACCGGCGCAACATCAACGCGACGATCGCCGAGTCGCTGCAGCGTTTCCGGCCGGTCGTGGCGACAGTGAAGGCGCGCGCGTTGCGCGTGCGCGGCTATATCTCTACTGGTTTCGGCTGCCCCTACGAAGGGCCGGTCGCGCCGGAAGCGGTCGCGCGCGTGGCCGTGCAGCTGCTCGAGCTCGGCGTTGACGAGCTGAGCATCGGCGACACGATCGGGGTCGCGACGCCGAACGACATCCTCGCGCTGTGCGATCGACTGCTCAAGGTGACCGACGTCGGCCGGATCGCGTTGCACTTGCACGACACGCGCGGCACCGCGCTCGCCAACATCCTGGCTGGGCTGCAAGCCGGCATCGCGATCTTCGACGCATCTGCAGGTGGGCTGGGCGGCTGTCCGTTTGCGCCCGGCGCCGCGGGCAACGTCGCAACCGAAGATCTGCTCTACCTGCTCGATGGCATGGGCATCCAGACCGGCGTGTCGCTGGCAGGGGTGGTGCAAGCGACGTCGCTGCTCGCTGCGCAGCTGCAGCATCCGATGCCGAGCAAATACTACCAGTCGGTCGCCGGCCGGACGGTATGAACGTTCGCTAGCGCACGCGCTTGGCGTTGATGAGGGTGTTCGTCGCTTCTTCGAAGGTGCGCGGCAGCCCGGTCGCCGCGTTGCGCAGCGCAAGCCCGAGCGACGCCTTGATGTTATCTTTCTTCAAGCCCGCGTTGACGCGGTCGAACATGCCCTTCGCGCCCTTGAGCCCGCACTCGACGGCGAGCAACGCGAACTCATCCTCGCCGGTCCGTGCGACCGCGTCGTAGCCGCGACAGGCGCGCTTGAGCACCTTCGCGGTCTTCAAGAGGATCTGGTCGCCTTTGTCGCGCCCTTCGGCGTTGTTGATCTGCAGCAAGCCGTCGATATCCACGGCGATGATGCACGCCGAGTGATTATGGCGTGCGCAGCGGCCTTCTTCGGCCGTGAGGATGCGGTCCCAAGCGCGCCGGTTGTAGACTTGCGTGAGATGATCGATGAGCACTTCGCCTTCGGATGCCGTCACCGGTTCGGCGCTGTCCGCGCCGGCCTTTTCGCGCGCCAAGATCGCGCTCAACAGCCCGGCCACCATCTCCACCAGGCGCTGTTGATCTTTCAAGCCGTCGGTTTTCTCGCACGGGTCGATGCCGCAGAGCGTGCCGTACGCTTTACCGTTGCTCAACTGCAGCGGCGCGCCGATGTACGCCCCCACGTGCAGCAATTCGCTGAACGGTGCGGTCGCATACGCAGCGACGTCTTTGACCTTCGGCGCGACGCGCGGACCGGTACCCGTCACCATGCGCCAATCCAGCGAGTCGGCCCACGATAATACCTCGCCGGTCTTGATCGAAAAGCCGTCACCGACCGTGCTGAGCACGATCAGATCGTTGCCCTCGATCCGCGTGGCCATCCAAAAGCTGACGCCGACTTGTTCCCGGAGCAGTTGCAATGCAGCCTCGGCCGCAGCGCTGAAGTCTTCGTAATGCTGTGTTTCGATCATAGATCTACATTAAATATCGGCGTATCCTGTGTCGAGGCTTATGCGCTTTCACCGTGCTCGAGGGCGGGAATGTCCCAGAGCAGCACGTCTGCGTCGCCCGCCAGGGCCAGCTCCGGCAATCCCGCTATCCGCACGCCGTCCCCGGCACGCAGGTGCGAGCCGTTCGCCGTCACCGCTCCCTGGCCCACGAACACGAAGGCCAGCCGTCCGGGATCAAAGGTGTAGCTGAGCGACCCGCCGTCGAGACGCGCGACGGAAAACGATGCGTCCTGGCGCAGACTGATCGGGGCATCGCCGTGCGCGCCGCGGCCGCTCGCGACGAGGAGCCAACGCCCGCGCCGGTCATGGGCGGAGAAATCCCGCTGTCCGTAGCGCGGCTTGTCCCCGAGCGTTGACGGCACGACCCACATCTGGATGAAGTGCAGTTCCTGGGAGGCTGAGCGGTTGAATTCGGAGTGGCGCACGCCCGTGCCCGCGCTCATGTACTGGACGCCGCCGGCGCTGACGACGCCATGATTGCCCATGCTGTCCTTGTGCTCGAGCTCACCCTCGAGCACGTAGGTGATGATCTCCATGTCACGGTGCGCATGCATGCCAAAGCCTTGCGTGGGGGCGACGCGATCGTCGTTGAGCACCCGCAGCGCTCCCCATGACAGATTGTTCGGGTCGAAGTAATCAGCGAAACTGAAGGAATGACACGTCTTGAGCCAGCCATGGTCGGCGCAATAACGTTCCGCGGCGCGCTGGACGTTGAAAAGCGGAGCTGCGGCAGCCATGGAACTCACAACCTCCAATCGATGTGATGCGCGTCAGCGGCCGCCTGTGCCTCGGGATAGCCCGCGTCAGCATGGCGCACGATGCCGATGCCGGGATCCGTCGTCAGCACCCTTTGCAGGCGCGCGCGCGCGTCCTCGGAGCCGTCGGCGACCACGACCATGCCGGCATGGATGGAATACCCGATGCCGACGCCGCCGCCATGGTGCACGCTTACCCAGTGCGCGCCGCCGACCGCGTTGAGCAGCGCGTTCAAGATGGGCCAGTCGGCGATCGCATCCGAACCGTCGAGCATGGCTTCAGTCTCGCGATAGGGCGAGGCGACAGAGCCGCAGTCGAGGTGGTCGCGGCCGATGACGATCGGTGCCGCAAGATCGCCGCGCTTGACCATGTCGTTGATGCGCAGTCCGAACGCGGCGCGCTCGCCATATCCCAGCCAGCAGATGCGCGCCGGCAAGCCTTGGAATTTTACGCGCTCCCGCGCGAGGTCGATCCAACGCCGCAGGTGCACGTTGTCGGGGAAGGTCTGCAGCAGCGCATCGTCCAGCTTGGCGATGTCGCCCGCATCGCCGGACAACGCCGCCCAACGGAACGGACCTTTGCCTTCGCAGAAGAGCGGGCGGATGTACGCCGGGATGAATCCGGGGAACGCGAACGCATCGCTCTCGCCGACGCTGCTGGCTTGCGATCGGATGTTGTTTCCGTAATCGAACACGACCGCGCCCGCGCGTTCGAAGCCGGCCATCGCCCGGACCTGGACAGCCATCGACTCGAGCGCGCGCTTTTCGTAGCGCTCCGGATCCTCGTCGCGCAGTTCGCTCGCGCCTTCAAGTGTGACCCCGCTGGGGACGTAGCCATTGAGCGCATCATGCGCGGACGTCTGATCCGTCACGACGTCGATCGTGGCGCCGCGGCGCAACAACTCAGGAAAGACATCGGCGGCGTTGCCGAGCAGGGCGATCGAAAGCGCTTTGCCTGCGGCGGCTGCCGCGCAGGCGCGACGCAGGGCGTCATCGAGGTCGTCGGCTGCCTCATCGCAGTAGCGGCCTTCGATGCGCCGCTGGATGCGCCGCGGATCGATCTCGACCACGATCGCGACGCCGCCGTTCATCGTCACGGCGAGCGGCTGGGCGCCACCCATGCCGCCGAGGCCGGCGGTGAGCGTGATGCGCCCGCGCAGCGATCCGCCGAAATGCTTGGCGGCCACCGCGGCAAACGTCTCGTAGGTTCCCTGCAGGATGCCTTGCGTGCCGATGTAGATCCACGAGCCGGCGGTCATCTGCCCGTACATCGTCAGCCCTTGGGCTTCGAGCTCGCGAAACGTGCGCCAGTTGGCCCATGCCGGCACGAGCATGGCGTTGGAGATGAGCACGCGCGGTGCGGCTGGGTGGGACGGGAACACGGCCACCGGTTTGCCCGACTGCACGAGCAGTGTCTCGTCATCCCGCAGCCGCCGTAGCGTGCGGACGATCGCGTCGAACGCCGGCCAGGAACGCGCTGCCCGTCCATTGCCGCCATACACGACCAAGTCCGCGGGCCGCTCCGCCACCTCGGGATCGAGGTTGTTCATGAGCATCCGCAAGGCGGCTTCTTGACCCCAGCCGAGACAGCTGCGCTGCGCACCGCGCGGTGCACGCACCGTGCGCGGTCCGGATGCGATGCTCATGGTCTATAAAGCTCCAATCTCGTTTTCGACCGCCGTGATGAGGTCGCCGCTGCGCACGAGCGCTGCAGCGGCTTCGATATCGCCGCTGATGACGCGGTCTGCGCCGAGGTG
>JALYZS010000310.1 GCA_030948745.1 Vulcanimicrobiota bacterium
GGCAGGCTCTTGCGCGAGCTGAATGCGCGCCGCACGAGCGGCGCATTGCGCAACGCGAGCGCGGTCTCCATATAGCACAGACTGCCGCCGGTCCAGTACGTCTTGGCCAGGCGCGCGAAGCGCGTCCGCCCACCAGGAAAGGCGGCTAAGAATTCGCTCCGCTCGAAGACGGGGTACGCCACATCGCTGCCGGCGGCTCGTGCCAGGAAATCCGCGATGTGATCGCCGCACACGAAGGGAAGATCCGATGCGCACAGCAGCGTGTACGCTGCACGGACCTGCTCGATCCCAGCGAGTGCGTTCTCTTCACCCGTCGCGCGCTCGGGGATCCACACATCCGCCTCGGCTGCCTCGCCGTGCGCCGCTTTGGGACCCACGACGATGATGCGCGCGATGCCAGGCGCGCCGCGCAGCGCGTGCATGAGCCTGCGCAGCAATGTGGTGCCTTGCGCATCCGGCAACAACGCCTTGACCTCGACCCCGAAGCGCTGCGCATCCTGCGCGCGCAGCCGTCCGGCCGCCAAAACAACAGCGTCCAGGCCCGCGTCGCTCATAGGCGCGTGATCGCGTCACCGCCGTTGGACTCCGCGATCTTCTGCGCCGCATCGGCGTTCGCGGATTCCACAAGGGCCAGTAGTGCGAAACCGCCATCTTGCATCCCGTCGATGAGCCGGAAGCCCGCGTGGCTCGACGACTGCGGGGAAAAGGCGGCGCCCCACACCGAACCCGCGATTGCCCCCACCACGAACATCACGGCGATCAACGCGATGCGTTGAGCGTTCGCCGCCACGGGCAGCAGCGCGGCGAGGCCGGTGAAGCTCAACGCGAGCCCGCTCAAAGCACCGACCGCCGCACCGATGATCCCACCGCGATCAACGCCGCGCCGGGTCACGCTCTCGTCGCCCAATCCGCGCATATCACGCAGCGGGTCTTCGGGGTCCACATCAGCCGCGAGCCCCAGCTGGTCGGCCAACGGCGCGACGCGTGCTGCGTCCGAGGCCCCGACGTGCAACGCGATGCCCGGTCCGAATGCAGCCCGCAGCGCCGCTACGGCCGCCGTCAGCTGCGCCTCGGTCTGGAAGACACAACCGAGCAGCGCGCGCGTATCCTCCCAGGTAGGGGTCTGCGGCGGTGGTGAATCTGACGGCATGGACGCTGCGAAGACTCCTCATCTGAAGCTTGTGGGTTCGACGGTGACGGTCAAGTCACAGCAAACGCCGCCGGCCTATTTCACCGCACGGCACCGTGCCTGGGTCGGCAAGAGCGGTCGCGTCCACGCAGTGATCCCAGGCGAACCGCGCGACAACCCGCTGCTGAAAGTCGGCTTCTCGGACGGCAGCCAAATCGTCTTTTTCCGATTGGCCGATCTTGAGGTGCAAGCCGAGCCTTTACGCAATCCGCTGCGGCACGGAAAGCGCGGCAGCCACCTGCCCTAGCGCTGGATCACCGACACCAACCATCGTAACCCGTCGACGATGCGCGGCCCATCGCGTTGTACGACGTCATCGCTCGGCGGCCGGTAGACGTGATTCATGCGCACGGCGCGCAGGCTGCGCCACGGTTGGCTCGCCCGCACGTCGATTCCGAAGGGCGTGCCGCGCGACACGATGATGACATCGGGCTGGACGCGCAGCAGCCACTCGGCGCTGACGTTCGGGTAAGGCTGCTGGATGGACGCCGCCACGTTCACGCCGCCGGCAAGTCGTATCAGGTCATTCAGAAAGCTGTTGCGGCCGACCGTGAAACCGGGCAGGTCGAGCAGGAACAACACCTTCGGATGCGATGGGCGGCGCGATGTCTGCGCGGCGATCGCCGCGAGTTGACGGCGCAGCGACGCGGAGAGCTGTTCGCCGGCTTGCGGCATGCGGCACACGTCTGCGACTGCCGTGATGTCCAAGAACAGGTCGGCGAGTCCGCGGTTGGGTAAGTACGTCACCGGAATAGCGAGCCGGGTCTGCAGCGCCGCGGCTTCGTGTTCTTGGTCGTGCAATGCGAGCGCGTGTGACGGACTGAGCAGCGCTGCGCGCTCGAGATCGACCTGCACGAGGTCGGCCACGTGCGGCACTCGCCGTGCTGCCGCGGGATAATCATCGTACGTCGTGTCGGCGACCAGCTGGTCACCGCAGCCGATAGCATACACGATCTCCGTCAACGACGGCGCGAGCGACAGGATGCGCTGCGACGGTTTCGACGCGCTGGCTTGGAGACAGCCGAGCACCCACAGACAAAGCAGCGCAAGCGTGATCCGGCCTGCCGATGACAAACGCATCACTTTAGTACTGCACCGTCAGACGAAGGGCGACCTGCGCGCCGATGACCGGGTAGCCGAGTTGGTCCTCGGCGTGGCGGTCATTGGTGAGATTGTCAGCGCGCAGAGTGACCTGCGTGCGCGCCCCCAAGGATCGCTGCACGTAGGTACCGAGCATGAGGTACGCGGGCATGTGTTTGGTGTTCGCTTCATCGGCGAAGCGCCGGCCCACGAAAAGCTCTTGCCCACCATAGCCCCACACCGGGCCGTGCGTCGCCAGCGTCAGCGCTGCGATTGCGCTCGGACGGTATTGCAACCGCGTCGGCGGATGCCCTGGGCTCAGGTCGGCGGCGACGAGATAGTCGGTGTAGGCGAGCGTCGCGATCGTGCGCGAGCCCACGCGGGTCTGCAGCGTCCCCTCCAGGCCGCGCACGCGGGCGCGGTTCACGTTGTGGGGAGCGACGTCGCCGAACGAATCGATCGCGACGTTGACGATCAGGTTATTCGTGTCCGAACCGAACCACGAGACCGACGCCGCACCCGCGCCGCTCTCGGCGCGTACTCGCAGGTCAAAGGTCGCGCCGTACTCCGGCTGCAAGTTCGCGTTGCCGTAGGACGGGTAGTAACGTTCGTTCAGCGAGGGGGCACGGAACGCGCGCGCATAATTGGCGCTCACGTCGACACCGTGGCTGAGACGCTGGAGGATGCCAAGCGACGGCGTGGTCGTCGACTGCGTGCCCGTGATGTGCTCCGTCCGCAGGCCGATGGTCGCACGCAGCGGCGCAAGCGGCCGGTGCAGCTCGTCCTGCAGATACCACGCGGTCTGGGCGTCGCGCGCGACGTTGGCCGTACCGCCGGAGAAACCGGGATCGAACAACGCGACGTCGCCGCGCGAATCCCAACCGGCTGTGAGCAGGTGCAGCGGACCGAGTTGCTGCGTCGCCCGCAGCGCGAGACCACGCGACGTTCCATCGGCATGTGCGTCGAAGCCGAACGAGGGGTCGAAGAACCGCAGCCGCTTGCTGTCGCTGAAGGCTTGCAGCGAAACGTCCCCGCCGCGCAGCGGCGCGCTCAGATCCAGGGCCAGCCGTTCGTAGACGCGCTGTTGTCTGGCGAAGGCGCTCGCAAAGGCGACGTTGCCGGGCGCTCCGACCGCCGCTGCGTCATCGGCGAAGTGCAGGCGCGCGCGCAGCAGTCCGATGCCGTCGCTCAAGACGACGCCGGTGTGTTTCATCGTGGCATCGTCATTGCTGCGCGTTCCCGCGCTCTCGAGCGACCCGTACGCCGGATAGTCAAAGCCGTTGCGGCCGGCAAGCGACGAGCCATCGAGGCGGATGCCCACGCGATGCGGATCTCCCGCCCAGACGCTCAGCCCACGGTCGAAGCTGCCTTGATAGCCGACCTGCGCGTAGCTTTCGTAGCGCGCGCCCTCGCCGGGCTGACGCGTGATGATGTTGATCACGCCGCCCACCGCAGCACTGCCGTACAGCGTCGACGACCCGCCCTCGACGAGTTCGACGCACTGCACGCC
>JALYZS010000347.1 GCA_030948745.1 Vulcanimicrobiota bacterium
ACCGTACCCGTACCGGTGCCGAGGTCGAGAACTCGCTGCCCGGGCGCGATCCATCCCGCGAGCAACCGCTCGAAGAAGCGGTCTGGAAAACCCGCTCGAAAGCGACCGTAGTCGGACGCCGTTTTTCCGAAATCGATATCGCCCCCCATCAGCCGAACGTCTTGAGTTCTTCGCGACGATACGCGCGTAGCGCGATGATGCCGAACAGCAGCGTGTAGCCGCTCAGCCACAGCACGGATCGCCACACCGGCTCCGCGGCCGCGTTGACCGCGTCCCAGCCGAGCTGCGCGAAATGGTACGCCGGCAGATATGGCGAGATGACCTGCGCGAACTGCGGCAAGCTACCAAGCGGCATGAACAAGCCCGACGCAAAGGCCATGGGCAGATTGATGAGATTCAGAATGCCGATCGCCGAGTTGGGGCCGGCGAGGTAACCGACGGCGAACCCCAGGGTGATAAAAGGAAAGACGCCCAACAAGAGCCGTGATTCGATGCGCAGCAGATCCATAGGCGTCATGGGCAGGTGCGTCGTCATGTTTGCGAAGACGAACAACAGCCCGAGCGTGATCGCGGCGAATGCGAGCGAGGCGATAAGCTTGCCTCCGAAGTAGGCGAGCGGTTTCAGCGGCGAAGCGCGCATGAGCACTGTCCGCCTCTCAGCGCGTTCCCCCGCGACCACCACGCCGAAGGAGAACAGCGCCACCGACATGACCGCGTATGCGCCGAACGAGGCGAACAGGAAGCGTCCGATCGAGACGCCGTCGGAGAATTTCCCCGCATACGGCAGGCCGAAGAGCGCGAAGAACATGAGCGGAAAAACGAGCATGACGATGGAGAAGGCCGGAGCGCGGATGAGCATGAGAAATTCGGCGCGCGCCTGCTGACCGAGCATGGGCAGCAACGGCGCCGGCGCACGCAACGCCGGGGTCAGCGCCATCTAGGCCACTGCCTCGCCGGTCAACCGCACGAACGCCTCCTCGAGCGTCGCGCCGACGACCTCGAGATGATCGAACGTGATACCGCTTGCAACCATCAGTTTCAGTAGTAGTTCAGGCACATCCGTGAGCACGACGAAGCGCGTTCCCGCCCGTTCGACGATGTCCGCTCGCGCTTGCGCGAGCAATGTTTCGGGAAGGGCGGACTCCGTCTCGAACGACACGCGTTTGGCGAGCGCCTTGGCCTTCAAGGCGCGCGGCGTGGCGTCCGCGATGACCTTGCCGCGGTCGATGACGAGCACGCGGGTGGCAAGCTCGTCCGCCTCTTCGATATGATGGGTCGTCAACAAGACCGTGCGACCTTGCGCTGAAAAAGCGCGGATGCTCTGCCAGAAGTGCCTCCGACCTTCGACGTCCAGGCCCACCGTCGGTTCATCCAAGAAGAGCAGCTCGGGGTCGCCGGCCATGCGAGCGCGAAGTACAGGCGCTGCTTCTGACCGCCCGAGAGCGCATGCACGAGCGCTCCCGCCTTTTCGGTCAAGCCGCTGAGCGCCAGCAGCTCACCGGTCGGCTTCGGTCGCGGATAATATGAGCGGAAAAGATCGACGATCTCTCGCACGCGTAAGAAGCCCGGCAGGCCTGACTCTTGCAACATGACCCCGCAAGCGGCACGCGCGCGCTCATCGCGCGGGTCAAGGCCGAACAAACTGGCCTGGCCGGCAGTCGGACGACGCAGGCCCAGCATGATCGCAATCGCCGTGGTCTTACCAGCGCCGTTGGGTCCGAGCAGCGCGATGATTTCGGAAGCGCTCACGCCGAAACTCACGCCCGTGAGCGCCTCAACCGCGCCGAAGCGCTTCGTCACATTGTCCAGCTGCACAAGCATGTCATGTACCTAACTCTCGCGACGCCTCTGCGAACGCCCGTAAGCCGGCTGCTCGTCGGGCACGCTAGAGCGTACGGTGAGCGCGGCCGGCGAGCCTTTGCTGCTTTTGCTACTGTGCGCGCCGGCCCGCTCCCCTTGGCATGGGAGCACAGAGCTGGCTGAGAACCACTCTCGTTCACCCCACATCGAAAGGAGAACGCACGATGCCGGAGCGCACTGCTGTGGCCCACTGGGATGGCGATCTGCGCACTGGCGCAGGTCGCGTCGAATTGTCAAGTGGGGCCTTTAAGGGCGCATATTCCTACAACTCGCGTTTTGAAAACGGTGCCGGAACCAACCCGGAGGAGCTCATCGCCGCAGCACACGCGGCATGCTTCTCCATGGCGACGAGCGGGGGATTGACCAAAGCCGGGTTCAAGCCGGTCCGCATCAACACGACGGCGCGTGTTCACCTGGAATCGATCGCTGGCGGCTTCAAGGTCCAGCGCATCGATCTCGACATGGATGCGGAAGTGCCCGGCATCGACGAAGCGGCGTTCTCCGCGATCGCGCAGGCTGCAAAAGCGGGCTGCCCCATCTCCCAGGCG
The DNA here is from genome assembly GCA_030948745.1 of Vulcanimicrobiota bacterium. Taxonomy (GTDB): domain Bacteria; phylum Vulcanimicrobiota; class Vulcanimicrobiia; order Eremiobacterales; family Eremiobacteraceae; genus JALYZS01. The sequence goes on from JALYZS010000347.1 coordinate 2,409, forward strand.
CTCGCAGCTGTGCCGGAAATCGTGTTGCATGCGCGATTACGGCAGACGACCGCCTAGGAGAAGAGCCCGATCTGGCGCACCGCATCGGTCGCAAGCGAGGCCACGCGGACGCCGATCAAGCGCACCGGCTGACCTGTGTCGGCCCGACGCAGACAGAACTTGGCGGCGGCGGTGAGGACGCGCACGTCGTCCGTCGGCTGGGCGAGCGACGTCTGTCGTCCGACGATGCGCCGGTCGGCCAATTTGAGCTTGATGCCGACCGTCGAGGCGCGCAAGCCCCGCTGCTGCAGACGGTCCGCGAGCTCTTGCGCCTGCGCGCGCACGAATGGCAGCAGAACTGCAAATCCGAGGCGGTCGTGTTCAAACGTCTCCTCACTGGAGATAGAACGCACCGGATCGGATTCGCTCACGGGGCGGTGGTCAATGCCTCGCGCCAGCTCGCGCACTTGCGGACCCCACCGACCGAAGAGCTCGTGCAGGACTGCGTCGTTCAAGACCGCCAGCTGTCCGATGCGCTCGAGCCCGCGCACGAGGAGCCGCGCTTCGGTCTTCGGTCCGATGCCCCACAGCCGGCGTAACGGCTTGTCGCGCAGGTACGCGGCTTCCGTCCCTCGTGCGATGCAGACAAGCCCGTCAGGTTTACCGTCGTCACTGGCGATCTTGGCAAGCATCTTGCCGCTGGCGATACCGATTGAGATGGTGAGGTCCGCGACCTCACGCAGCTCGCGCTTGATGTCGTGCGCGATCGTCTCAGCCTGCCAGAAGCTGATGTCGCCCAGATCGCAGAACGCTTCGTCCAAAGAGAGGCCCTCGACGGCATTCGCATGACGGCGCAAGATCTCGAACAGGGCGTGGCTGGCGAGCCGGTATCGTTCGAAATCGGGCGGCACCACGACGAGTTGGGGGCAACAAATCTTGGCTTGATATAGCGGCATCGCGCTATGGATGCCATACGGGCGTGCCTCGTACGATGCAGTGAGCACGACAGCCCGCCGGCTTGAGCCGGCGACCGCCACCGGTTTGTCGCGCAAGGACACGTCATCGCGCTGTGCGACCGCGGCGTAAAACGCATCCAGGTCGCCGTGCAAAATCATGGTTGCGGTTTTCGTGCGGGGTCGGGCTAGGTTCCCTTCTCGGCCCCAAAATAGTGGATCACTTTGAAGATGAGCTGGGGCTGCGTGACGAGCCGGCTTGCGTCCCCGTACACCAGATAGAACTCGTCGTGCGCAAGCCGTTTGTAGAAAGCGCCGGACACGTTCCATTGGTTCACGCAGGGGTTGTATGCCACGTCGCAACCGCGGAAGCTCGCCGGCATAGCGCCCGAAGGGAACTCCAAGAGCGGCGTCGCCCCGATGATGCGCCGCACACCCAGCGCGATCGACGACGATGTGCCGTTTTGATAAGTGTAGCTGGCGCGCTCGAGCCACAGCAGGTTGCGCGGTGCGCCCTTATCCATCCACTGCACGTTGTTATCCGCCTCCAAAAAGATCGAACCGCGCGGGCCCAGCCGCCAGGTCGTCGTGCGCGTCCATGAATCCAAGCGCGCCGGTCCGAACCGCCCGCGGTAGTAGCTGAGCTGGCTCGGTGCCGAGGTGTTGTAGTTGAAGAACAGATCCACGCCGTTCTGGTTGATGGGGACGAAATTGCCGTCTCCCAGACGCGTGTAGTCTGAACCGGTCTGTAGCCGCACGTGGAACTTCGGTTGAAAGGTCAAGCCGATCGCGGCTTGCGTGTCGTAAAGATCGAGCTGCCCGGCTGAATTGTGATACGCGTCGACGTTGAGGTAGCCGATGACACGGGTCAGCAGATCCGTTTTCTTTCGATACCACGTTTTACTTGCGTTCAGATCGTAGCCGGCGAGGTCGGCCTGCTGGATGAAGCCGTCCACGGGGAAGTACTGCGAACCGAGCGCGCGCAACGAACCCCCGAAGAACGAATCTTTATCATACGTGCCGATGCCGGTGTCCCAGCGTTGCGCTTGGCTGGGATCAGTCACGACATTGCCGGCGTTCTTGCCGTAGTCTACATACTCGAACAAGCCTTGGTTGCTGTCATGCGAGGCGCCGTACAGCTCGTTATCGTTGTGCACCGAGGGCACGCCGAAGCAGTCGAGCGAGGAGAACCCCGTGAGTGGTCCGCAGACCTGGGTGCCGTCGACCGCAACGCGCTGATAACTGAACCGGTTCTTCAGATCTTTGGTCCGGTACGAAAAAGACTGGGCCGCATCAACACGATCGAACCCGGCCGCGTCGAAAGCGCCGAACGTGAGCAAGCCCTGCTTGCCCTCGATTGCGTATGCGTCACGCGGCGTCGGTATGCTGGGCGTGTAGAGTTCCTGTATCCCCGGACAACCGATGCATGAGACCGAGTTGAACGAGCCCGGCAGTTGAGAAAAAAAAGGACGCACCTCGCTGAAGAAGCGCGCAAAAGCGGTCGGCGCGATCGTCTGCTGATCAAGTTCGACATTCGAGTAGTCGGGGTGCAGCGCGGCGACGATCGAGGCGTTCGCCGTAATCGGAATCGACGCGTCCAACCCCATTCGCGAGGTTGAACCGCCTGCCGTCCGCGAGCGCACCGCGTCCAAAGCATACAGGCCGAAACGAGGTTGGGATCGGGCGGCGACCGTCGCCTTGACGCCGTCAAGGTAGCCCGCATACAGAACGAAGCCGGGTGACTGTTCGCCTGGGTCGTAGGGCCACACAAAGTCATCCAGCGTCGCGCGGACCTGGCGTTCGAACTGCACGCGCCATGCCTGCTCCTTGCCGCCGCGCATGACACGCAGTGGGACCCGCATGGTCACGCTGTAGCCGTCAGCTTTGGTCCGCCCGGCTGAGCTCCATGTCGGCGCATACGCGGTATTCTCAGACGAGAACTGGTAATGCGTGCCCAGGGGATTCGAGCTGAAAGTGTACGCGAAGCCGTTCTGACCTCTGGGCCACAGATACACCGTCACTTGGTCGTCGGTGCCTTGGCCGACGTCATTGGTATGCTGACTGGCCTGCACGCCCGTGCGCTGCTGCGCATCGAAGCCGAAGTACAGGTAATCGTTGTCGCACATCACATAGGCGGTCGTCGCCTGGTCGGCCACGGAACGGTCGCGTAGATTGCGCTCCAGCTTGACGCTGGCGGCCTGCTGCCAGGCCGGCTGTCGCAGATCACCGTTGATCGTCGGAGCCTGGGTGATGTGCGGACAGGTCAAGCGATCTGCCGCAAGCGACCGCGACGTGCACGACAGCGCGCAGGCAAATGCCAGCCATGCAACCGCGCACCAGCGCAGCGTCGACCGCATGTGCCGCGTCGTCAGTGGCCGTCGCCGCCGAGGTCGCGTAGGCGGATGAGTTCGTCGACGGAGAGCAGCGCGTTATGGCGGGCGCTGCGCATGCGCTGTATGAAGTCGGCGCTGACGCCGTGGTCGCGCAACCGAATCAGGTCGCGCACCGACAGGCCCGTGTAGCCCACCGCAGCCAACGACCCGATGTAGGCCGCGTCGACGCCATGGTCGCGCAGCTGCGAGAGCTCACGGGTCGCCGTATCGGGGCAAGGAAGCTTACCGCTGTAGCGGGTGCGTATCATTTCGCGCAAGTACCCCGCGCTGACGCCATGGTCGCCTAGATGTCCGAGCGCGCGCAAGTCCATGTCCGAGAGCGCTTGCGCGCGGCTCAGCTCACTCATGGCTTTCGCCAAGCTCGCGTCGACGGAATGGTCGCGCAGCCCGGACAATGCTTGCCAGTCGGCTTGCGAATGCAGCAATTCTTTCATGCTGCGGGCGTATTCTGCGCTCACATCGTGATCGCGCAATTTGGCGAGCGCGCTGGCTGCGGAATCCAGACCGAGACCTGCGGCGTGCATGGCTCGAGCATAGGTCACGCTTACATCATGATCTAGGAGCATCGATGCGTCGTGCGTGGTGATCACGGTATAGCCGGCGGCTCGCAAGGCCTTGATATAGCTCCTCAGGCCAGCGTTTTCTGGCCCGTCAAGGTTGCCGTTCTTGGGGTAGATCAGGAGCACGCTTCGCGACGCTGGGGCGGCCGCAGCGGCGAGCGCAATCGGAGAGACGTCGCTGACCCTGGGCTGCGAGAGCGCGATCGCAGGGCTGTTGTCAGCGTACACACGGTATACGGACGGCTGATGCGACATCGCCGGCGCTTGCCGAGCGCTGGTCACCACGGAGATGTGGATCCGAGCAGGCGGCGCGACCGGTACTGGCACGGACAGCGTTGGCCGGTGAGGCACACGTACCGCCAAATGGGGCGCAGGCGAGTCACGTTTCAGTTGCGGAATATGTGGAGTCAGCCTCCCACTCATTGACTCACTGGCTCCCAAGGGATGCGGCGCAACGCGCTGGGACACGACGGCGCGGACCGACGGTCTCGCTTTGTGCCGGATGGTTTGAAAGGCGCTCAGCGCCCTCACCCGAGCCGCCGGCACGCGGTTGCCACGCTCGGCCGCCAGCACGGGAATGCCTACCTGGCATAAGACGACCGCGAGCATCGTCGTCAAGCTCATCGCGACATAGGGGATGCGGCCGAGGGTTGTTGATGCGCAGTGTTTGGCATCAAGCAGCTGCTCGATGCGAACGAGCAGCTGCCGGCGGCCTTCGAAGAGTCCGGGCGCGATGAGCGCACCACCGAGGCGCGCCTGGGCTGCGAGTGCAGACAGACATTCAGCGTAGCGCAAACGGTCAGCCCGAACGGTCACCGCATCGTCGCAGGCGATCTCGCGCTCGAGGTTGGTGCAGCGGACGATGTAATGGAGCACCGGATTGAAGAAGGCGACGGCTAGCACGACCTGTTCGAAGAAGTTGAACCAGTCATCGTAGCGGCGGATGTGCGCCGACTCATGCAGGACGATGCGCGTCAGGTCAGCTGGGCTGATGCGGCGCACGAGCGACCGAGGGATGGCGATGACGGGCTGGAGCAAACCCAAAAGACACGGCACCTCGAGGCGGTCGGAAACGCCGATCGTGTACGCACGCGCATGGCTGGCCGACTGCAGAAATTCATCGGTGAAATCGGTGCGCACCACTGAGCCCTTTGCGCGCAGCAAGGCGTAGAGCTGCAGGCAAAGGCGCACGCCGAAGGCTCCGGCACCGATAAGCCAGGCCCAAAAAAGGAGCGTACCGGCGCGGTCGACGAGACGGGCGATCAGCAACGTCACCGTGGATCCTTGGGGGGAAGGTATGATGTCGACGCCCGTGACGCTGAGCGGAGCAGTTTCAGGCGTGCGGCGGGTCGGAGACGCCGCCCATGCAGGCCCTTTGCGTTCATCAGCGACGATGAGGACGACTGGGCCGGATCGAGACCGTCGTTGGTCAACAGGCCGCTGCGCAGTCGCGAGTGTTTGCGACGGCGTGGCTGCCACAGTCCTCACCAAGGCAAAATCGAGTGCCGGGAAGGCGGCCACGACGAAGAAAGCGAGCGTCCAGACGGTACAGCGCGCATTGGCGCTCATCCGCGGCGCCAGGCGCAATGCTGCGATGGCAAACAATGCGATGACCGCGGACTGCCAGACAGCGTTGAGCAACGCGACCACGATGCGATGCTCGTTGGCGACGACTCCCGCCTGCCAAGCCGCGCGCAAAAGGCCGATGAGAATTCCGTGTTCGTTCATTTGTGCGACCTCGCTTCGGCGATGAGTCTGCGCAGGTGCGTCAAATCGCGTTGCGACAGGCGCTCGTGTTCCAGTATGTTGATCGCAAGTTTGCCGGGCGCTCCATCGAAAAACCGATTGAGCAACTGTTTCAAAGCGCTCGTCGACGCTTCGCTTCTGCCCACGACCGGATAGTAACGAAAAGCGCGGCCCTGCGGCCGGTGCTTCAAGTAGCCCTTGCGTTCAAGGATACGCAGCATCGTCTGGACGGTGTTAAAGGCGACCTTGCGCTCGCCCGAGATCTCTGCCAGGACTTCGCTGACCGTCGCCGATTTGCGCAGCCAGACGATTTCCATGAGACGTTGCTCGGCCTCAGTCAGGGTTGATGAGCCTTTGCGTGCCACCTGCTTCTCCACACCTAATGAATTAGGTATGGACCATCCTAACACACCGCGAGCGCCGCTGTCTAGTCCCGAGGAACGCTCAGGCTCTTCAACGCCGCAGCGCGTGGAAGAATGCGTACACGACCAGGGGCACGGCGATTAGAACATACAACCGCAAGACCCACAACAAGAGCACGAGGCCGGGGGAAAGCCGGCGCCTGCCCAAACGCTTGGCCGCTTGCGCTGCATGGTGCCGCGCGTCCTCCCATCCGGCGTCCGTGCGATCTGGGTTCACGAGTGATGTCCGAGCAGTGCCGGAAACACGGTGATCACGCCGTAGGCTGCCCCCATCAGCGAGATCACGACGACGATGAACCCGCCGGCGAGGTTGCTACGCCAGCGGTTGCGCAGGTCGGCCATCAGCTCGTCGTCGTTGGCGAGCAGCAGCAAGAAGACGAGTGCAGGTGCCATCAACAGCGTCGCGATGACGTTGACCGCCAGAGTGATCGCGAGCAGCGGCGCGTGCGGACTCAACACGAGCAACGCCGCCAAAACCGCAGAACCGATCGCCGCGAGATAAAACCCTAGCCCGCCGGAAAAATCGAGGTTGAGACTATGTCCGCAGCGCAGCACTTCACCGAACGCATACGCGGAGCTCGTCGAGATCGTCATCGCCGCCACGAGCCCAGCTTCCAGGATGCCGAGGGCAAAAAGCGCGGCGCCGGCCGAACCCAGATACGGCCGCAACGCCGTCGCGAAGTCCGTGCCCCCGTTCAAGGCGCCGACATTGACATGGTGCGCGAACAGCGTTGCGCATGCCACGACCGTCGCGAGCGCGGCGAGCGCGGCGAGGCCCGCCCCCAAGCCGGTGTCGAGCCTGCCTTGCACCAGGTCTTTGCGCGTCAGGCCTTTGTCGACCACGGCGCTTTGCTGGAAGAAGATCATCCAGGGCGTGACGGTCGCGCCGATATTGGCCAGCATGAGCATGAGGAAGCCGGCGCTCAGGCCGCCCGAAAGCGGTTGCCACGTTCCAAGCGCCCGTAGCACTGCCCCCGGATCGGGATGTGCGTACAGCGCGGCCGGCACGAACAGCAGATTGCCCAAGCTGAGCGCCAACACCAGACGTTCCCACGTGAAGTATCGACGCGCGGCGAGCGCCAGCATGATGAGGCCCAGGCCAAAGGCCAACGCCGGCACGGCGGGAACGCCGAAGTACGCCGCGCCCGCGCGGATCGCGATGAACTCGGTGATGAGCGTCAGCAGATTGCCGACGAACAGATCGGCCATCGCGAAGTAACCCCAAAACGGTCCGAAGCGTTCGAAGATCAATTCGGCGTGTCCGCGACTTGTGGCAACGCCGACGCGCACCGTCATCTCTTGCACGACAAAGGCCATGAGAAACGTCAGACAGATGAAAGGGAGGAAAAATCCGATGCCGTACGTCGCGCCGGTGGTCGCATACGAAAGCATGCTCGGGCCGTCGTTCTCGCCCAGCATCACCAAGATGCCCGGACCCGCTAAGAGGAGCAGCAGCCATAGGCCCTTGCCCGAGACCCGCGCGCTGCTGACGACGCGGCGATCGTGCGCGCGCCAGACATCCTCGCGGGTGGGCGTCCAGCTCACGAGCAGAGCGTGTCCACTTCGGCCACCTCTTCGCGCGTGAGCCGCCAGACTGCGGCTTTGACGTTTGCTTCGATTTGTTCCGGCTTGGTCGCTCCGGCGATGACGCTGCCGACAACCGGGCGACTCAGCAGCCAGGCGATGCTGAGCTCCGCAAGCGTATGCTCGCGCCGGCGCGCGAAGTCGCTCAGCCGCTCAAGCACGTTCCAGTTCTGCGGCGTCATGATCTGTTCACGCGCTGACTGGTTATTGGTCAGCCTCGCACCTTCAGGGAGCGGCGCGTCCCTTTGATATTTGCCGGTCAAAAAGCCGCTGGCCAGCGGAAAGTAAGGCAATACTCCCACGCCGTAGGCCGTGCACGCGGGAAGCAATTCTGTTTCGACCTCGCGTTTGAGCAAGCTATACTGGTTTTGTGCCGAGACGAAGCGATGGAGATGCTGCATCTGCGCGATGTAATGACATTCCACGACCTGCCATGCAGCGAAGTTCGAATGTCCTATATAACGCACTTTGCCCTGGCGCACGAGCTCATCAAGCGCGCGCATCGTCTCCTCGATCGGCGTGGCAGGGTCGGGTAAGTGGACTTGATACAAGTCGATGTGCCCGGTGCCCAGCCGGGTGAGGCTCGCTTCCACCGCGGACATGATATAACGCCGCGACGCACCGCGTTTGAACGTCTCATCGCCCATCGGGGCGCCGAGCTTGGTGGCGATGAGCACGTCGTCACGCCGCTTGGCCAATGCCCTGCCAAGATATTCTTCCGACACACCCTCCGGTCCGTAGACGTCTGCGGTGTCGAAGAAATTGACGCCGTGTTCCAACGCCTTGTGCACGACGGCAGTGCTCGTCGCGAGATCGGCCCGCCGGCCGAAATTATTGCACCCGAGTCCGACCGCGGAGACTAGGAGACCTGAGCGCCCGAGATTACGATATTCCACCCTGATGCCTCGCCTTGTCAGTCAAGCCAACAAACGTCGCTTGATGCGGTCTTGCCATGTGACAAGGCAAGAAGCCGAGCAATCCAGCCATGGCGGCGCCGACCGGATAATACGCGCGGGGCCGCGGGTCCAGCAGGGCATGCAGCACAGCGTCGCTCACCCTTTTGACCGGCATCGCCGTGCGCCCCTCGCGGTTCCATGCGGAAGAGCGCGTCAAGCGCTTCCTTATAATAGCCGTTGGCTTGCGGGCCTAAGAGGTGCAGCAACGCAACACGCGATTCGCCGGCTCTTCGCCAGGTCGGCGTGCCCGCCGAGCTTTCCATCAAAGAAACGCTCGTATCCCAAGCCGCCAGCTCGACCCGCAACGCGCCGGCGACCGCGCGCAGTGCGAATTTGGAGGTGCATCAGCCCTGGAGCGCACGCCTGCAAACACGGTCACGCCGGATTGCGCCAGAGCCTCTCCGACAGCGGCGCGGATGCCATTGTGTCGCCTCATCCTCGTTGAAGGTGGTCTTTTTGCGGCAGGCCGAGGATGTCCAGGGAGAGGATGAGCGCCCCTCATTGCGGTCGTGCAGTTGGCCGGCGAGCGCTTCGAGCGTCGCGTCAGGCGGTGCTGCCGCGACGACGACCGCCCCTTGCTGCAGGAGCGCACGCACGGTGGTCGATCCGATACCGCCGGATGCGCCGGTGACGATCGCAACGCTTCCACGAAGGCGCATCCGGGGGCGCGTTTGCCCAGCCCGCGAACAGTTCCTCGCCTGGCTGGCAGGGACGAGTGCCGACGCACAGCCGCTCGGTGCAGAGGACGAGCGGCCGCTGTTCGAATAGCGCGATGGTGCGACGCACTGCGCGGCCTCGCAACTACCGAGGAACTTGAGGGCTCCGACAAGGCCAGGGTTAGGGGCCGGGAATCCTCGCGATCGGCGAAAGGCGGGTCGGTCGTCGGCTTGGTGAGTTGTAGCATGAGCTTGGCGCCTTTGGTCCCTTTCCCCCGACGGCGCATGCCATTATGCCGATAGAAGATCAAGAGGAACCTCGGAAGACGCCGGGAGCGTTCCCAGAATTGCGTAAGCATGACGCGCTATCGTAGTCACATGGAAGAAGAAACTCCCCGCGTCGCCGTCATCGACGACGAGCGCCACATTCGGACGTTGCTCGAGATCGGCTTGGCCGACGAAGGCTTCGCCGTCCGCACCGCCTCGGACGGCGCTCTTGGCTTGACGCTCGTCCGCGAATGGAAACCAGATGTCATCGTCCTGGACGTCATGATGCCGAAGATAGACGGCATCGCGCTGCTGCCGATGGTGCGCCGGCTGACGGAAGCACCGGTCGTCATGCTCAGCGCCAAGAGCGAGATCGCCGACAAAATCGAAGGTTTGGGGGCCGGCGCGGATGATTACCTCGCCAAGCCGTTCGAGTTCAGCGAACTCGTCGCTCGGCTCAAGACGGCGCTGCGGCGGCCGAAACTCGCGAAGAATTCCGTTTTGCGCTACGCGGACTTGGTCGTCGACACGGAGGCCCGCCTGGTGAGCCGTGGCGGGCGGCAGATCGAGCTCTCGCAGCGGGAATATGACTTGCTGAGCGCGCTATTGCGAAACTCGGGGCGTGTGTTCACGCGCGACCAGCTACTCGACATGGTGTGGGGCGCAGATCGCGACATCGGCCCCGGCACGGTGGAGACCTACATCTCCTATCTGCGTGCCAAGGTGGATCAGGGCAGCGACAACAGGCTCATCCACACGATCCGCGGCGTTGGTTACTCCCTGCGGGGCGCTTCCTGACGTGTTCCGGTCGCTCGCCAACCGCTTGACGCTGTGGTACGCGGCGGTGGCGGTGGGACTGTGCATCATCGTATCGGCGACGTACACCGTGCTGGGTTTTTCCAGCGTCGCAGCAAACGCCAACCAAAGCAACACGCAAGCATTGCGCGAGGCCGCGGATTTCATCGCCCTGTCACAGCGCCAGCATCAGCAGCTGTCAGCGGAGGCGCCGAAGATCGCCGCCGAGGTCTCCCGCGGCGGTCTGCGTGTCGCCATCATTGACCGTAACGGCAAACTGCTGGGCGGGCAGCGGCCAACCTTCGAGGCCGGTGGCCGCGGCGTGCTCGCCCTCATGTCGCTGTTGGGCATCAGGCCCCATGTGTTGCATTTCAGCGGGGGCCTGATCATCGCGGACCCTGATCCGACGCGCATGTCGGCGCGTCTCGATCGTTTTTGGAAGACGACCATCGTCGTCAGCATCGTCGCCGCGATCATCGTATGGCTTGCGTTTAGCGGGATCACGCGGCGCGCGTTGCATCCTCTGGTGGAAGTGACGACTGCGCTGCAACACTTCGGCAGCGGCGAGGTCAGTTCACGGTTTATTATCGATCCGGGCAAGCGCGACGAAATGGCTGCCTTGACCATGGCCTACAACAGCGCCGTCGACCAGGTGAACGCCGCATTCAAAGAGCGGCGCAGCGCCGAGCTGCAGATGAGCCAGTTCATCGCCGACGCCGGGCATCAGCTGCGCACCCCGCTCACCGTGGTCATGGGTTTCATCGAGGTCTTGCGCAAGGGTACCGCACGCGATCCCGAAACGGCTGGCAAGATCTTCGATGCGATGACGATCGAAAGCCGTCGTATGCGCACCCTCATCGACCGGCTGGTCTTGCTTGCGCGCCTGGAGCGCGGGGGGGACGGCAGCGAGCGTACGCAGTTCGATGTCGCAGCGCTCACCTCGGGCGTCGTCGACTCGTTCAAACACGTGCCGGGCGGCGAGCGCTTGAGCCTGAAGGCGCAATCGCAGGCGCTCGTGGCCGCCGATAAATCGGAGATCCACGAAGCGATCTCCAACCTCATCGATAACGCGCTGAAGTATAGTGCCGATTCACCGGTGCGCGTGAGCGTCGGCGTCAACGACGGCAGCGTCACGGTCGACGTGCGCGATGCCGGACCCGGCATTGCGCGTGAAGAGCAGGAGAAGATATTCGATCGCTTTTATCGCGGCTCGATCGCCGACGGGGTCGAGGGATCGGGGCTTGGGCTCGCGATCGTCAAACGGGCGGTCGAACGGGCGAACGGCCGGCTGCGCTTGGAAAGCTCCTCGGGGGCGGGCACGACATTCGAGATAGAGCTGCCGCGCGCCGTCAGCGCAAACATCAGCGCTTAAGCGGTCAAAGCGGCGCGAGCAGGCTTGCGAGCTGCGGCGAGCATGGCTGCGCGGTGACGGTGTCCCAAGCGCCTTCCTGCACGATCTTGCCGCGCTCCATCACGCAGACGCGCGGGCACAGCTTGCGTAAGACATTCTCCTGATGGTCGACGACGATCATCGCACTGGCATGCAGACGCTGCCAGCGGGCGAGCGCGGCGAGCAGATCGCGCACCACGGCGCGATCCAGTCCGGCGAACGGCTCGTCCAGCAAGACGAGCGCAGGCCGGCGCGCGAACATGCGCGCCAGCGCGACGCGTTGGGCCTGTCCGCCGGAGATGGAGCGCGCCGACGCTCGCCAAACCTCGTCGAGCTCGAAACTGCAGCGCAGCTCGGCGATCCAGTCGGGATCGGCGCGCGTGCCGAAGCACACATTTTCGTCCACGCGCAGATGCGGAAAGAGCAAGCTGCGCTGCGTGACGTAGCCGATGCCGCGTTCGTGCGTTGGCACGAAGCTCGGGAACAAGCGCACGCCTGTGAACACGATCGCGCCTGCATCCGGCTGATCGATGCCGGCGATACACGAGAGCAACGTGCTCTTGCCGGCCCCCGAGGGACCGAAGATCGCGACGCTGTCATTCTCCTCGATGCGCAGCGTCACGTCCACGTCGAATGCGGGCCGGTGTTTGATCACGTGGGCGTCGAGCATCGAGGCACCGGCGTCAGGCATCGGCACGTCCGCTGCGCTGCGCGAAGAGGTGGAGCAGCCACGGCAATGGCAGCGCGCACAACACGAACACGAGCAACAACGGCATGACCGCGGGCAGGCCGAAATCTTGCAGGTTCGTCCAGAGCTGCACGGGCATGCTGGCGGGGTAATACGCCGTGATCATCAGCGCGCCGAACTCACCGATGGCGCGTGCCCACGCCAAGCTCAACGCCGCGGCCATGCCCGGGAGCGCCAGCGGGAGCGTCACCCGCCAAAACGTGTGCCACGGATTCACCCCGAGCAGCGCCGCCTGTTGCTCTAGCGCCACCGGCACGCTCATGATGGCTGCAACACCGCCTACGATGAAATAGCCGGCGCTGACGTAGACCTGAGTCGCGACGAAGGCGAACGGGCTGTTCGCCGTCGGCACGCCGAGCTGCAGCAGCCATCGGCCAAGAAATTGGTGCGAACCGAAGGCTATGGAATACAATAGCCCAAGCGCGAGCGGCGGCAACAAGATCAACGCCAAAAAGATCCCGAGCCAGACGGTTCGTTCGCGCCGGCGGCATCGGGCGACGAAGACCGACACCGGCATGCCGATTGCAACGACAATGAGCATGGCAAGCAGCGTCAGCGATAACGACGTCAACGCCGACTGGCCGTTGGCGGCCGCGATGGGACCGCTCCATACCCAGGGCCCTACCGGTGCGAGCAGACCGAAAAATGGATACAGCAGAGCGAGCGCTACGACGGCAATCGCACACCTACCGGCCCCCCGGCGCCAGCCGGCTTGCAAGATCAGGTGCCGCCGACCAGCCGCGGCACCTCGTCCGCCCCTTGATATCCGCTGCGGTGCAACAACGCCTGGCCTTGCGGACCGGTAAGCCATCGGACGAAACGGTCGGCCGCCGCCGGATGGCGAGCCCCGCGGAGCACGGTGGCATAGTAGACGAGCGGTTCGGGTTTGTAGACCTTGCCGCCTAGACTGAGCGCTGCGGTCGCGTAGCGCGACGCGAAACGGGGGTCGCCGAGGTTGATCTCCGGTGGCAACGTCAAGAAGGGTAGTTTGAAGTTTCCGAACTGCGCGCGATACGCTGACGTCGCGTCGAGTTCGCCGGACTGAAGGCGCGCCAGCAGCGTCGGTTCGGGAAAGATCTGTCGCGGGTTGATCGCTGGACCCAGCACGCGTTCGACCAGCGCCGGCTCGCGATAAAGACGTGCCGCAAGCTGCATCGTGAAGATGATGTTGCGGCCCTGCGGATCGGTGAGCGGGTCGCTGCGTCCAAAGCGTACGCCGGGTCGCTGCAACACCTTCCACCAAGCTGTCTCGCCCGGCGTGCCGGACGCTTCGAACTGCGCCGCAAAACGGCTCTCCGGGCTATACGCGATAGCCATCTCTGTGCGCGCGACCGGCAGCGCTGGCTGCGCCTTGCCCGATTTCAAGACGAGCCGCATCGGGGCCGGCGTGATCGACACGAACACGTCAGGCTCGATGTTGCCCCCCACGATGAGGCGTGCAAGGGCATTGGAGCCCTGTGCGCGCCCATGCCACTCAAGCCCGAGTTGTTGCGACACCGCGGCCTTCACCGGCCCCTCCATGACCGACGCCATTGAACCCGCGTAGGCCACGTCGAGGACAGCTGAATCCGCCGCCAAGGCTGCGTGTGTCCGATTGACCGCCTGCAGACCGCAATAGCACAACGACGCCGCCGCGGCGCTTAGGAACGCGCGGCGCGGAACGAGCGTCTGGTTGGTGTGTTGCATGGCATTGCTTTGTGCGCGTTCGCGGCCAAGCTTTTGTGCATCGCGCACAGGGCGAGGATTCAGCGTCGGTTCAGCAGTTTTTCAGTTATAGCGGGTAGCCTGGTCTCAAGCCCTGTTCATTGTTGAAGGGAAAGCCATCATGTCGAAAAGTGCAATGCTCCCGGCCCTTTTGCTGCTCGCCTGCTTGCAGGTCGCGGGCTTCTTCACGAGCGCCTCGTCGGCGGCTCCGCTCCCGCATCCGTTCCAGGCCGGCATGCCGGCGATACGCACGACGCGTGCCCACCGCGAGTTCAACCGCCCTGGCAACGCGGTCATCGCCGACCAATTCAACAATCGCGTCATCGAGGTCGATCTCGACCACGATGTGATCTGGTCC
>JALYZS010000001.1 GCA_030948745.1 Vulcanimicrobiota bacterium
CCGTAGCAGATACCGAGGATCGGCTTATCGCAATGGACCAACGCCTCGGGCAGGTGCGGTGCTCCGGGCGCGACGACGCTCTCCGGGCCGCCGGTGAGGATGAACGCCTGCGGATCGCGGGCTTGGATCTGCTCCCAGGGTGTGTCGAACGGCAGGATCTCGCAGTAGACGCGCTCCTCGCGCACGCGGCGGGCGATGAGCTGGCTGTATTGCGCCCCGAAGTCGAGGATGACGACCATTTCCTTCACGTGCACACCTCCGCCAGGCGGCGGCTATCGCGCGCCATGACGATCTCCATGCCGATCCGTTCGCCGACGGAGATCTCGCGGCCCCAGCGATATGCTGAATACGGCGTGTACTTCGTCCCAGGCGATCCTGGGATGCGCAGGCTGACGTCATACACGACGAACGATTTCGGCGGTCCCGCCGCGATGACGCATTGCAACGCGAACGGGCCGATGATGCCTGGCGGCGCGGCCTGCTGCGCCGCGCCTGCGAATCGCGAGCCGAGATCGAAGGCCTGCTCGAGCATGGACTCGGTCAGGGTAGCGGCGATGTGGCCCGCTTCCTCCATGGACGCGCTGAAGGCCGCACCCAGCGCAACCTGGTCGACGGCCAGCAGCGAGCGGACGCCCTCGATATTGGTCTGCCGGCGCGTGTCGGTGCCGAGCAGCTCGAGCTCGCCGAGCAACGGCGACCAGAAGAAATTGAGATTGATGGTCGGGCCGAGCACGAACTCCTCGAACACCGCTCGCCGCAAGCCGTCTTCGGTCACGATCCCCATGCTCAAATAGTGCGCTGCGCGGCGCTCGTACTGCTCGTGGTTGGCGGCCAGGAAGAAGGCGCGCTCGAAACTCACCTTCGCGTGCGCGGCCTTGATCAAGGTGAGGCCGTCGATCTCCGACGGGCCCTTGAGCCGGCGTGGAAAGCGGATACCGGCCGCTGCGAGCAGATTGTACTGGTTGAACGGCTCATCGCGCTCCTCAGCGCGCAGCAAGCGGCGCGATCCGAACAGCGGCACGCGCATGCCGCGCTCGATCGCGTCGTAGGAGTGGCGCTCGCGCGCGTACACCTCAAACGAACGGTTGGGGATGAAGATCGCGTTGCGGGCGATCAGTTGGTCTTGCACGGCCGGCTCGATGACGTCCGCGAAATGGTGCACGGCGATCGTGTCGTCCACGCAGCCGCCGCCGTCAGGTCGCGAACGGTAGGCACGCGAGTAGGTCTGCTCGCGGCCGGCGGCGGTGATGACGACGTTGCGCAAGCCGGCGCGCTTGGCTCCCATGCACACGTCGAGCGCGGAGTGGCTGCCGATCGTGGCCACACTCAGCTGCCCGGTATCATACGAGTCGAGTGCGGCGTTGGCGAGCGACGCCGCGTGCATCAATTCGCGGGAACTCCCGGGCCGGGCACGGCGACGGGCTCACCGTTGAGCTGCACGTCTTCCTCGAAAGCCAGCCGGCTGGATTGGTCGAGCACAAGCGCAAGGCTGTTCGAGAGCAAGGCGTTTTTGATCTCGCGCGCGATGCGGCGACCGGTGGACATGGGTTCGTCGTAGTTCAGATACGAATAGGGCGAGCCGTCGATGAAGAGGTTCGTGCCCGCCACGATGCGCGCGGAGATCTCCATGAGGAAGAACTCCGATTCCGGTGTCACGATCGTCTCGAGGCAGAACGCGCCGAACAAGCCGCGCTCGCCGCAGATCTCCCGGCTGACGCGCACGACCGACTCGCCCATGGTGAACGCTTCGGCGAGCAGCGACTCGCGCAGGCTGATGGGCTGATTGCCGATGACGACGTACGAGGGGCTGATGTTCCAGCCTTCCTGATCCGCGAGCGGGATGCGCCCGAGCGAGTCCACGTTGCTCTCGTAGCGCCGGTCCATCGACATGATCTCGAGCTTGCCCGTGAGCGGCGAATAGAAATAGTGGATGTAGACGGGCACCCCGAGCACGTACTCCTGCATGATGTAGCGCTGCTCGACCAGATGCGAGGCACGCGCCGTGAAGTCGTCTGGGTTCTTGACGAACAGATAACCCTTGCCGCCCAGCGCGCCGTAGAGCTTGACGATGACCGGACGGTCGATCTCTTGCGCCTGCGTGAACAGGCGCGGGGTCTTGAGGCCGGCGCGGATGAGCCACTCGCGCTGGCGCATGCGGTCGGCTTCCCAGTCCAACACCGCCTTGTTCCCGAAATAGGGCGTCGTCATCGCTTTATGCTCTTCCATCGAGAGATATGCGACGAACGAACCGTGCGGCACGAGCACGATTTTGCGCTTCTTGAACTGCGGCTCTAGGTTGGGGAAATCGCTGTAGTTGGCGATGACGATCGTCTCGTCGACGAAGGCGAAGCTCTTGTACAGCCGCTCGTTGTGCGGCGTGACGACGGCGAGCGTGTGGAAGCCTTCGTCCTTCGCACCCTTGAGGATCTGCAGCGCGGAGTGGCTTCCCAGGGTTGCGATGGTATAAAGCTGCGGTAGATGTCCGCCGGCTTTATTGCTCATCCAGGCTGGTTCGCCGCGGCCGGTTGCGGTTCCCGGAACCCGGTGCGCGAAAGCGCGGGGCGCACTTCGGACTTTTGCGACACTGCATTGCTCAGCAACGTCGCGCACGCCCAGCGCAATCGCTCCGCCGAGGCAGGCGCATCCGCATCCTGCAGACGCCACAGCACGCCGCATGACAGCGCGACGACGTAGGGCATGCCGAAGGTCACCGCCAGCAGGCGCTGCAGACGGTCAGACAGCTCCTCGCTATCGTGCACGAGCGCCTCGAACCGGTCGCTGAAGACTGTGGCTGGCTCGACCGCATACGACAGACGGTGTTTGTTGGGGTTGAAGAGCACTTCCGCGCGAGCCAGTTGGCCGATGACCGCCTCCACCTGAGGAGCTTGGGCTGAAAGCCTGATGCGGTAATGCTCCGCCCGCTCGACGGCCATCAGATCACCATACCCGAGCCGGCGCAGCGCGACGAGCGCGGTGTGAGCGGTATTGTCCGGGATCACGAGCTCGATGGCGACGTCGAGCGTGCTGCCCGGCGTCATGGCGGGGTGCCGCCGAGGTGCTGCGCGGCGACGACCGCCTCGTCGATGCTCTCGTACATCGACAATGTTTCGGTGAGGCCGGCGATCTTGAGGATCTTGCCGGGCGAGCCGCCGTGCGGCGCGACGAGGAGCAGCTGCTGACGGTTGGTGCTCAGGCGGTCGGCGAAACGCAAAAGCGCATGGATCGTGCGGCTGTCGAAGTAGGCCGCGTTCAACAACGAGACGATGACGGCGCCGCGGTCCGCCTGCGCTGCGCTTTCCAGCGTCGCCTCGAGCTGTTCGACATTGGTGAGGTCGACCTCGCCGGAAACGTCGACCAGCGGCAGACCATGGATCTGCTCGACGCGAAAGCGCTGTTCTTCTTTCATGGGAGACGTGCGTGCTTACTCGGTTTCGCTAACGCTCCCTGCCGCGCACGCCGGCTGTGTGCTTAGGCGGCGCACTCCACGTGGCCGCATTGGCACGGACTGTCGGCGCCGCCCGTACCCTCGTCTTCGCAGTATTCGTTGCAATACACCTCGACGTCGGGTTCAGCCTCGACGTTGCAGTTGCAGGTTTCGTGCGCGCACTTGATACTCGCCATGCGACCCTCCAGTCATGACCCTTTCGTACCCGCGATGCCATCCGCATAATCCGCCGGCTGCGTGCGATCCGCGCCGCGCGGGATGCGCAATGCGTCGAACGTCCAGGTCAAGGCGATCGCGATGAGGACGTTGACGAGCAGCATGAACAACCCGAGATAGACGTGCTGGACGCTCGCACCGATCCGCAACGGCAGGGCGGTTGAAAACGCGTTGCCGATCCAAAGCACCGTCAGCGCGATCATCCCGAGCGCCCAGCTCACGAGCAAGGCGGCGCGATGGAACCAGCGGGTGTAGAGCCCGATGATCAACGTCGGCAGCGTCTGCAGGATCCAGCAGCCGGCGATGAGCTGCAGTTCGATGGCGAACTTCACGACGAGCGACACGATCTTGGCGTTGCGCGACTCCGCGATCCCCGAGCAGCCGGGTTTGATATATTCACGATAGATGTTGCGCGTGAACAGATTCGCCGCGGCGATGGACATGATCGCGGCCGGCACGAGCGCGCCGATGGCGATGGCCGCCAGGCCGAACCCCGCGAACCATTGCGGCAGCATGTGCACGAACAGCTGTGGCACGACGTCGTTGCTGGTCGCGGGCTTGATGCCGGCGGCCAATGCCAGATATCCGAAGAAGGCGAGAATGCCGAGCAGCACGCTATAGGCGGGCAGCAACGCCATATTGCGGCGCACGACGTTCGCGCTGGAAGCGCTCAGCACGGCGGTGATCGAGTGCGGATACATGAACAGTGCGAGCGCTGAGCCCACGGCGAGCGTCACATAGATGCTGTACCCGGCGGGCGCGAGGATCAGGTGCGCCGGCTTCGGCTGCGTCGCGAGCGCCCGGCCAGCCAGCTCGAACACATGCGCCATGCCGCCCAGCTTCGACGTGATGACGATGAGCGCGCCGATGACCGTCACGTAGATGAGCACATCTTTGACGATGGCCACTAAGGCCGGAGCGCGCAACCCGCCGCGGTACGTGTACGCGGCGAGCAGCACGAACGCCACGATGATCGGCAGGTCGCTGAGCCAGCGCTGGCCGGTGAGCCCCATCGCTGCGATCGCCACCTTGATGCCGACGAGCTGTAAGGCGATGTACGGCATGGTCGCAAGGATTCCGGTGACGGCGACCGCGAGCGCCAAACCGCGGCTGTCATAGCGCTCGCGTGCGAAGTCGGCGAACGTGATGTAGTGCCGGTTGCGCGCGACGTTCCAGAAACGCGACGCGAACACGAACGCGATTGGATAGGCGATCGCCGTGTATGGCAGCGAGAAAAAGCCGGCCGAACCCGTCGCGAAGACGAGGCCCGGAAGGGCGACGAACGTATACGCGGTGTACAAATCACCGCCGATCAAAAACCAGGTGAGCCACGTGCCGAAGCGCCGGCCGGCCAGCGCCCACTCGTGCAGCACATCGAGATCGCCGCGCTGCCAGAGCGGCCCCAGAAAGCCGAGCACTGTGACCGCAGCGAACAGCAGCACGAAGACGCTGAGCGCAGGCCAATCGATCACGCCGCAGCCCGCTCACTCATGCGTCAAGAGATAGACGGCGCCTGTGGTCAGGGCGCTCAGCACCACCCACACGAACTGGTACCAATAGAAGAACGGTATGCCGGCGAGGGCCGGCTCCACGCGCGCGTAGAACGGCGGCCACAGCATGAAGATGAACGGCAGCAGTAGCAGCCAGTGCCAGCGCTTTCGAGCGCTGTGCTGCTCAAGCGGGCGTCGCATTGCGCCGCGGTTTGGGCGTGGCCGTGACGATTCCTTGCAGGCTAGCCGCTAGCGGCGGTCAGGCCGCTCGCAGGATCGCGGCCATGCGCTCGAACAGGATGTGCGCGCCGGCCGGTCGCAGCGGGTCGGCGCCGCGCAGCGTGGGGTCGGCGAACGCGAGGTTGAAAATCCATCCGGCGCGCTCGGGATGCGGCATGCAGGCCAGCACGTTGCCCTCGTCGTTGCAGATCGCGGCGGCATCGCGCATGGCGCCATTGGGCGCACCGCCGGCGTAGCGGAATGTTATGCGTCCTTGCGCCTCCAAGCGGTCGAAAAGATCGGGGTCGCCGCAGAACCGCCCTTCGGCATGGGAGAGCGTCATGCGCAAGCGTGCATCGCGCGCCAACCCGCGCGTGAAGGCGCAGCGTTCTGGGTCGGCCGCAAGTTCCACGTCGACGAATTGGTTTTGGAAACGGCCGGACGGCAGGTTGCGCGCGAGCGCGACAGGCCCGAGCAGCCCAGCCTCGGCCAGCACCTGCGCGCCGTTGCACAGTCCCAAGACCAGCTTGCCTTTTCGCGACTCTTCGGCGACGACGGCGACGCTCGGCGATTTGGCGGCCACCGCCCCGGCGCGGATGCGGTCTTCGTATGCGAATCCGCCGGGAAGTATGTATGCATCGTACAGGCGCAGATCCGAGGGCGGCTCGCTCCACAACACCAGGCGCGCATCCAATCCTGCGTCCACGCAGGCATCACGCGTCTCTTCTTCTGAATTCGTGCCAGGAAACACCAAGATCGCCACACGCGGCTGCTGCACGGCTACGCTCGCCCGGCCGGGTTCATGCGAACAGCTCGCGCAGCGTGCCTGTCCAGGCAGCGCTCAACTCGCGCAGCGAGACTTCCAACAACCCGTCGACCGCGAGCGTCGTGCCACCGCTCATGCCGAGCTCGAAACATGCAGCACCCTCGGCACGAGCCATCTCCAAGAAAGCCGCTGCGCGCGGCGCGGCGACCGCCACGACGAAACCCCCGCGTTCGCCTAACAAGGCGCCTGCCATTGCGACGCCGGGGGCCCAAGCGCGCGGCGTCACGAGCTGCGCCCCGACAGTCCCATCGCCGTCACCGCCTATGCACATCTCCGCCACACAGGCCAGGAGGCCGCCATCAGAGATATCGTGTGCCGCAACGATGTCCCCGCTCGCGACGCCGCGCAGCACGACGTTGATCTCGGCGTTGACCGCGTCATAATCGAGCGGTGGCAATGCACCTGCGGTTCCCGCAGCTCGGACGTCGCCGAGCACCGAGCCGCCCAACTCGTCACCGCGTTCGCCGAGCAGCAACAATCGCAAAGCGAGGGCCGGGAGTTGCAT
>JALYZS010000010.1 GCA_030948745.1 Vulcanimicrobiota bacterium
GGCCGGCGCCTAGGCATCGATTTCGCATTCAATGCGTACGGCGAGCGCTTCACTCCCTATGACAACGACGCGCGCATCGCCGCGCGACTGCTGGAGCACTTGCGCATCCCCGCCCGCCGCTCGCAGCTGGTGCTCGAAGGCGGCTCCATCACGACCGACGGCGAAGGCACGCTCATCACGACCGAACAGTGCCTGCTCAACGCCAACCGCAATCCAGGCTGGACGCGCGAAGAGATTGAAGCGGAATTGTGCGCGCAGCTCGGCGCGACGAAAGTGATCTGGCTGCGTTGGGGCCGCGTGGAAGACCGCCACACGGATGGCCATGTCGACGTGGTCTGCATGTTCGTGCGCCCCGGCGCGGTGATCGTCCAAGGCTGCAGCGACCGTTCGAATCCTAACCATGAGCGCATGCGTTCAAATATCAAGACGTTGCGCGCAGCGAAAGACGCAAAGGGAAGGACGCTTGAGTTGATAGAGCTGCCGCTCTTGCCGTTGACGGAGGTGTGCGGCCAGCCGACGCTCATCGGCAACATGAACGCATACTTCACCAACGGCGCGGTTGTCGTGCCGGTCGCGGATGTCGATCGCGGTGACGGCATCCTCGACATCTTTCAAGCTGCCTGCCCTGACCACGAGGTCGTGCCGATAAGCGCGCGCATGATCGGCTTCGGCGGTGGCGGCGTCCATTGCATCACGCAGCAGATTCCGGAGGGCACATGAGCCCGTTCAAAGTGTTGGTGGCGCCCGCGCTCGCTTCGCTCGCCCGCACCCGGCGTTCGCAGCGCCCGACGCTGCGCGTTGCCGCGGTGCAGACCAGCTGGCATGCGGATGCCGAGGACCACCGGTCCGTGCTAGCGTCGGGGATTCGCATCGCCGCGGAGCAGGGCGCACGCATCGTGTGCTTGCAAGAACTCACGCTGAGCCCGTATTTCGCGACCAGGCCCGACCGGCTCGAAGAAGCGCTGGGCTACACCGAAGTGATCCCCGGCGGCGCGACGACCGCCTTCGCGCAAACCGAAGCCCGCGCGTCGGGTATCGCCGTCCACGCTTCGCTGTACGAGCGCGCCGACCGCGGACTTGGTTACAATACGGCGATCTGCGTCGGCCCCGACGGTGCGTTGCTCGCGCGCACGCGCAAGATGCATATCCCCTGCTTTCCCGGCTACCACGAGGACCGGTACTTCCAACCGGGCGACAGCGGGTTTCCCGTCGTCGAGGTGGCAGGCGCGAAATTCGCGTTCCCGACCTGCTGGGATCAATGGTTCCCTGAGCTTGCGCGATCGTATTCGCTCGCCGGCGCGGAAGCGATCGTCTACCCGACCGCGATCGGCAGCGAGCCGCATCTCGACGGGTTCGACACGCAGCCGCTGTGGGAGCAGATGATCCGCGCGAACGGCCTCGCCAATGCGACGTTCATGATCGCGGTCAACCGCATCGGCGAAGAGCCACCGTTGCGTTTTTACGGCTCTTCCTTCATCTCCGACCCGTACGGCCGGCTGCTCGTGCAGGCGTCGCGTGACGAGGATACGGTCATCATCGCCGATCTCGACCTGGATCAGCGCCGCGACTGGCTCGAGTTCGGGCATGTCGCGACGCGCCGTCCGGCAGAGTACACGCCACTCACACAAGAACGAAGCCGGAATGCAATCGACGCGCCAACTCGAGCGTAACGCGGTCTCGGGGTTCGAATCGACCCTCATCGCGATTTCGTCCGCCTCGCCGGCCAACGGATTTGCGACCAACACGGTGCCGATCATCCTCGCCGTCGGCCTTTCCGGACCGGGGGCGTTGCTGTTCGGCGCTCTCCCCATGTTCGGCATCGCGCTGGCGTACTTCTATCTCAACGCGTGGCGATCGGATGCGGGCGCTGCGTACAGCTGGGTGGGTCGCACGCTCAACCCCACGCTGGGATTTTTCGCGGGCTGGTCGTTGCTCGTCGCGATCGTGCTGTTCATGGTGATCGGCTCACTGCCCGTCGCGTCGGCGACGCTTTACAAATTCGCGCCGCATCTCGCCACCAACGTCGTGGCGGTGACGGCTGTCGGGGTCGGGTGGTTCATCATCGTCGTGGCGATCGTGCTTTTGGGGATCAAAGCCACCGCGGAAGTGCAAAAGGCGCTGACCATCGTGCAGATCGGCGCGCTGTTGCTCATCGCTGCGCTCGCGCTGGCCAAAGGTCTGCACGCGCCTGCAAGTCACGTGGCGTGGTCATGGTTCAATCCCATCGGTGACCGCGGCTTCACAAGTTTTTGGGCCGGAGCCCTAGTCACGATCTTCTATTTCTGGGGTTGGGATATCTCATCCAATCTCACCGAGGAGACCGTTGACCGCAATCGCACGCCCGGGTTATCTGGCATCGCGGGCATGCTTGTCATATTGGGGTTGTTCGTGCTGACGCAGATCTGCGTGCAGCTGGTCATGACGCCGAAACAGGTGTCTGACGCAAGCTCCAATCTGCTCGTCGCGTATATGCAGGCCGCCGTGCCGCAAACCTGGGGCGCCGGCGCGGGCTTACTGGCGGTCCTGGTCATCATCATCGCGACGGTCGCGGTGCTCGAGATCTCGCTCGTGCAAGGCGCCCGGACGATGTTCTCGATGGGGCGCGATCGCGTGCTCGACGAGCGGTTCGCGCGGCTCCACGAGCGCTATTTGACGCCCTGGAACGCGACCTTCGTTTTGAGCATCATCACGGTGCTCTTGTTCGCGTTCGCAGCGTTAAAGCCGAGCGTCAACCAGATCCTCAACGACACGGTCCGTGCCATCGGCATCCTGATCGCGATCTACTATGGGCTCTCCGGCATCGCGTGCGCGCTTTACTATCGCGGCGCAAGCGGCGGCGACAAGACCCTGTGGTGGCTTCGGATCTTCTGGCCGGTCGCGTCGGCGCTGTTCGTGTTCGCCGTGGCGATCGCGCAGCTTTTGACGGCCGGCTGGCGGGCGGATGCAAGCGTCGTCGGGCTCTTGTTGCTCGGTGTCCTGCCATGGTGGTGGTACCGTCGCCGCTACCATAGCGATTTCTACACCCAACCGCTCGAGCGGGCGGCACACTTATAAAGGGGGCGGACGCCATGATCCGGTTCGGGGTGCTTGTCCTCGCCTGCAGCATCGTGCTCGTCCACGCTGCAAGCGCCGAGCCCCAATGGATGACCTTGCCGCCCACGCCGCGGCTGCCGCGTGCACAGCACAGCGGCTACGCGCCGGCGAACGGCATCAAGATCTGGTATGCGGTTTTCGGAGCGGGCGAACCCGTCGTACTTCTGCACGGCGGCCTTGCCAATGCCGACTACTGGGGCAAACAGGTGCCGGCGCTCGCGGCGCACTACCGGGTCGTCGTCATGGATAGCCGCGGGCATGGGCGGACGACGCGCGACGCGCAGTTGTACGGCTATGATCTCATGGCGTCCGACGTCATCGCGCTCATGGATTACTTGCACGTGCCGAAGGCGGCGATCGTCGGCTGGAGCGACGGCGCGATCATCGGATTGGACCTGGCGCTGCATCATCCGGAGCGCGTGAGCAAGCTTTTCGCTTTCGCTGCGAATACGGATCCGAGCGGCGTCAAAGACGTCAATAAGAGCCCGGTCTTCACCGCGTTCATCGCGCGTGGGCGGCGTGAGTACGCGCAATTATCCTCGACCCCGACCCAATACGACGCCTTCGTGGCGCAGATCGAGAAGATGTGGAACTCACAACCGCATTGGTCCGCGGCGACGTTGCACAGCATCCGCGTGCCCACCTGGATCGTCGACGGCGACCACGATGAAGCTATCTATCGCCGCAACACCGAATTCATGGCGGCGAATATCCCACAGGCCGGATTGCTGTTGCAGCCGGCGGTGAGCCATTTCTCGTTCTTGCAGGACCCGGAACAGATGAACGCCGATATCCTCCACTTCATGCGACATGTGAAGGGGCGATAGCGATGCCGCTCTTTCAAGAAAGGGCGCACATGCGTTCAGCTCGGTCAACTTCAGTCGCCGGCTATGCGGTGCTGCTGTTTCTCGCCGTTCTGTGCAGTACGACTGCGGTCGTGCGGGGCGCGCCGACGCCCGAGCCCGGCGGTGCGGACCAAATCGCTGCGGTGAGCGGCAACTTCCACAAGTGGGTGTTCAACGGGCAGTTGCGGCTGCGCGCCGACGACTTCAAGTTACCGAAGGCGGGCGATAATATCGCCCCCGACCCGCAAAACCATTACCTCGTCCTGCACGCGACCATGGCGAACGGCAGCAAGGCGCCGTACAGTGCCTTCGCGCTTGAGGCCTCGCTTGCGGACGCGGACGGCGTCACGGTGCAGAATCAGAAGACCTGGGGCGTTGCGCCGGACCTGGACCTCACGCCCGGCGTCGGCGGTGTTTCCAACGTGCCGCCCGGAGCCGCCTGGAAGCTGCAGATACCGTTCAAGGTCCCCAACGATTTCGTGCCCGTGAAGCTGCTCGTCGTGACGCCCGACCACCGCTTCAAAGCGTTTCGCATCTCGATCAGCAAAGCCGACCTGCCGCAATAGCGCGCGCAGGCCGGCAGCGTTAGCCGAGCCGGCCACTTTTGGTTGACAGGCAAACCCGCTAGCGTTATAGTTAACATAATGGTTAAATGTTCCCTGGGCGAAAGCCGTCGCCTCGACCGCGTGTTCTCAGCGTTGTCCGATCCAACGCGCCGTGGAATCGTGACCCGTCTGGCACGGGGCGAAGCGCGCGTGGGGGAATTGGCCGCGCCGTTCCGTCTGTCTGAGCCCGCGATCACGCGCCACGTGAAGGTGCTCGAGCGGGCGGGTCTGCTCGCACGGGAGATCGACGGTCGGGTGCATCGCTGCCGTTTGGTCGCCCAGCCGATGGAAGACGCGGTCGAGTGGATCGATCAGCAGCGCAGTTTTTGGAACCGCCAGCTGGATGCGCTCGCGGCGTATCTGAGCAAGGACGCAGCACCGCCCACACCGCGCAGCCGTCGCCGCGCCGGTCGCAAGTAAGGAGACGCAGTCATGCCCGAAGCCCTTATCACTTCAACCACCTCGTTTTCGATCGAGCGGTCGCTCGACGCGCCCATCGAGAAAGTGTTCGCCGCTTTCACCGAGGTGGAGATCCTCAAGCGCTGGTGGGGGCCGGAAGGGTTCTCGACGCCACGCGCTGAGGTGGATGCCCGGCCCGGCGGCAAGTACCGCATCGCGATGCAGCCGCCCGAAGGGGAGACGCTGTACGTCTTCGGTACATTCGTCGAAGTCGACAAACCCCGCAAGCTCGTGTACACCTGGGCGTGGGATGAAGACGAAGGCCCGAGCCACGAGTCGCTCGTGAGCATCGAACTCACCTCACGCGGGGAGCACACGCACCTCGTGCTCACCCAGACCCGGCTCGAGAACGAGACGAGCCGCGACCGCCACATCGAGGGCTGGACGTCGGCGCTCGGCCGGCTCCCGGCGCTGTTCCAGCGCTCATCGGTGGCACAGCCATGAAAAAGTCGACCACCGATCCTCGAAAACGCAAGCTCGAAAAACTGACCAAGAGCGAGATCGGGCTGCGGAACGCAGTGGAAAAGGTCGCCGCAGAACGCCGCCGTTTGCCGGCTGGGGCGCCCGTCACGCACGACTACGAGCTCACCGAAGCTGCGTCAGCAGGCTCGAACAAGACGCAGAAGACAAAACTCTCGCAGTTGTTCGGCAAGGGGCAAAAGGAACTGCTCGTCTACCACTACATGTGGGCGCCGAAAGATGCCAAGCCCTGTCCGATGTGCACGATGTGGTGCGACGGGTACAACGCCATCGAACCGTACGTGCGCAAGCGTGCGAACTTCGTGCTCGTCGCGAAAGCGCCCATTCAGAAACTGCGGGCGTGGGCGAAAGCCCGCGGCTGGAAGAACATCCGCCTGCTCTCGAGCTACGGTACGAACTTCAACGCGGACTTCAACGCCGAGGACAAAGACGGCGGCCAGCGGCCCCTGATCAGCGTCTTCACGAAGGATCGTTCGGGGAACGTACGCCATTTCTACCAGAAGTGTGCGAACCTCAGCCGGGCGCAGTATCGTGGCATCGATCAGCTGACGCCGGTGTGGAACTTGTTCGACCTGTTGCCCAGTGGGCGTGGCGATTGGTATCCGAACTACGAGCTTTAGTGCGCGCTTCGAGCGCTAGATCAAACGCTCGTGCTTTTTCTTCTTCCACACGAAGAAGTAGAACGAGCTCTGCAGGAGCAGCACAACACAGAACGACACGGGGTAACCGATCCAGATACCGTTCAGCCCGATGCGGTGCATGAGAAAGAACGCGGTCGGCACCTCGACACCCCAGATGCCGAAGATGCTGATGGCTGTCGGCCAGAACACCGTGCCGCTTGCGCGCATCACGCCCGAGAGCACGCCCGAATTGCCGTAGATCAGATAACCCCATAACGTGATCATGAGCAGGGTGTGGGCGACGCGCAGCGTGGCCGGATCGCTGATGAACCATCCCAGGATGCTCCAGGCGAAGAGGTAGCACACCGCAATCAAGATGGCACCGATGGCGTAGTTGAGCGCGATCCCCGCGTGCACGACGCTGGCAAGTTTGTCGTTGCGTTGCGCGCCGATGCACTGCGCTCCGAAGATCGAGGCGGTGATAGCCATGCTGATGGCCGGGAATTGCACGTAGCTGACCACTTGGTTCACCGCGCCGTATGCTGCGGTCGCGTGCGATCCGAACCGGTTGACGAAGGAGAGGACAGCGATCTCGGCCAGCGACAGCATGACTACCTGCAAGCCGGTCGGCACGCCGATCTGCACCACGCGTTTGGCGATCCGCGAATTGAAGCGCAGGTCCGTGATAAGTTCGCGGTCCAGCGCGAGCGGGTGCTTGCGCCACCATAGGTAGACGAGCATCGCGCCAAAGGCGATGCAATTGGAGATGACGATCGCGACTGCAGCGCTGATGAGACCGAGCTGCGGCAAACCAAACCAGCCGCGGATGAACGCGGGCGTCAATACTACCCCGAGCGCGGTCGAGATCACGAGTGTGAAAAAGGGTGTCTGGGAGTCGCCCGTTCCTCGCAACGCGGTCGCGTAGATGAGGTACACGAAAAGCAGCGGGCTGAAGATCAAGACGATGCGCGAGTAGGCAACGGCATCCACGAAGATGTTTGCGGGGGTGCCGAGCAAGGCGAGCGTCCGGTCCGCGAAGAGCAGGCCGACGAGCATCGCAGCCGCCCCGAGTATGAGCCCCATCGAGAGGACGGTGCCTGCGATCTGCTTCATGCGGTGCTGGTCGCCTGCGCCGTACGCTTGCCCGATGAGCACGGAGGCGCCGCTGGAGAGTCCGATGAGAAACGATATGAGGAAGAAGAACAACGGGAAGAACGCGGAGATGGCTGCCAATGCGTTGAGACCGATCAGGCGTCCGACAAAAATGCTGTTCAACGTGCCGGACAGCGACTGCAACACGTTGCTCAACATCAGCGGTATGAGGAATACCAAAAAATAGCGCCACATCGGGCGCGATTCGTCAAATATATTCGGGCCGCGCGGACGAGCTGGAGGTCCCGGCGCCGGTGCGGTCTTCGCGGTATCGGTCTGCATGTGTGTCTCTGCGAACGGGAGCCTCATAGTACGGTGTCCGGGCGCGGAATACTTGCTTAGCGTTGCTCCTCGCGCAGTCCGCGCCAGAACTGGCCGTCGCGCCGGAAGGTCTTGCTGGCTACGGCGGCCGACTAGGGACAAGCGAGGCGGTAGACAGAAGAGCGCAAATCATCGCGCCGAGATAGCTCAGTCGGTAGAGCACAGGTCTGAAAAACCTGGTGTCGTCGGTTCGATTCCGACTCTCGGCACCATACTCGAGGCCCCGATAATCGTCGGGGCCTCACCAGTGTTGCGCGTGCGCGGTGTCTTTCTTGGGGCGTTGTGTTGCGCCTCATGGTCCTCTTACGCCTACTGAGGAGATCTGGAATCGTGATATGGCGAGAACTGCTTTCTTAGGCATTGGCTTGATGGGTTCGCAGATGGCGAACCGCCTTCGCCTCGCTGGCCATGAGGTGCGCGTGTGGAACCGCACACATGACAAAGCCGCGGAATGGGCGCGCGACGGCGGGGTTGCATGTGACACGCCGCAACAAGCCGCCGAGGGCGCCACTGAAGTGCACGCCATGCTCACCGATGATGACGCCGTGGAGTCGGCGCTCTTCGGCGATTCTGGCGCGCTGCAATCGTTGCACCAGGGGAGCCTGGTCGTCGACCATAGCACCGTGTCTGTTGCGGGCGTTCAAAAACGCGCCGCCCGGATCATCGGTGCTGGTTGGCGCTTCCTCCAAGCGCCCATGCTGGCCGGTCCGGCCGCGGTGAGCAAGGGTGAAGGAATGATGTTGATCGGGGGTGAGCAATCGGCCTATCAGGCCGACGAAGCGTTGCTCCACAGCATCGTCGAGCGTCATTGGTGGGTGGGCGACAAGCCGGCAGACGCGGCGACGTTCAAGCTGATGGCCAATTCGATGCTGGTGTGCATTGTCGAGAGCTTAGCCGAGTATTATGCGATTGGAAAGGCCAACGGCATCCATCCCGAGCATACGCTGAAGCTTTTTGAATCGTTCGACCCCGGGGCGACGATCAAACTCCGCGGTCCGAACATCGCGCGCGGGGAGTACCGGCCCGCGGCATTTGCGCTTGCGATGGCGCACAAAGATGTCGGGCTCATGTTGGCAGCAGCGGGTGACCGATCACATACGCCAGCCCTGGGTGCGATCGATGACAAAATGTCAGAGCTGGTGAAGCGTGGCTGTGGTGATCTAGATCTCGCTGCGCTTGCGGCCAATGTTATGGAACCTTCAAAGAGGAGCGGCTGATCGGGGGCGCTATCCTTCCAAAGGTGCGCCACGAGAACAATGGTAAGTCGCTCTTTTCCTGAACAATGGTGCACGGAGAATTTGAATGCGGATCTTTGCAAAGCTCATCACCGCGGCGCTCCTCGTCGCTATTGCAAGCGTTGGTCTGGTGGGCGCATCTGATAATCTTCCTATTGTGCTCAAGACAGCAGTCCGCGAGAAAGTTCCAGCGCCCACCTTCAGGCTAGCGTTTGCGGCGCAAAACTTTTCGCACCCCGCCGAAAATTCGTATTTTCCGCTACGACCGGGTACCACGTTCACTTATGTAGGGATCAAGGGCGGCGCGACCGCCACCGATATCTTTCGCGTGACGGGCGATCACAAGACGATTTTGGGCGTCTCGACGACGGTCGTGCGCGACACGCTTTATGCCGCAGGCAAGGTTGTCGAAGAGACCACCGATTGGTATGCGCCGGATAACTCAGGCAACATCTGGTATTTCGGCGAGGCGACCCGCGCGTTCCACGGCAAATGGACTGCGGCCGGTTCCTGGCAGGCAGGCATAGCCGGGGCACGCCCGGGCGTTTACGCAAAGGCCAAACCGAAAGTGGGCGACAGCTACATGCAAGAGTTTTTCGCAGGTCGCGCTGGAGACTCAGCTGAGGTGCTTGCGCTGCACGAACCTGTCAGCGTTCCGTACGGATCTTTCAAAGACGCACAACTCGCCATGGAATGGTCGACGGACGAACCCGGCGCTTTCGACGCGAAGTACTATGTGTTAGGTGTGGGCGTCGTTCAGGAGTTCGCCGTGACGGGCGACAAGGAAAAGTTGTCACTAGCTAAGGTCGAAGCGCGCTAGGCAGTCGGCCTCCAACCGGAGAACAAAGGTCAGGGTAGAAACCTAACCTGTACCAACGCTCGCGGGAGTAGCTCAGTTGGTAGAGCATCAGCTTCCCAAGCTGAGGGTCGCGAGTTCGAACCTCGTCTCCCGCTCCAGAAAAACAATTGATCCGCAAGCTTTGGCTTTAGCTTAGGGCAGGCCAAAGGCTGCCATTGTGCGGGAGGGCTGCATGCAGGTCGACTCAACGAAGATCGGTCCAGCCGATCCGCGGTACCTTGCGGTCGTCGCCAAACGTTTTAACAAGCGGTTCAGCGCGAAGCCGGAATACATTCGGCTGGTCAGCTCGACAGAAGAGCTGTCATCGGCAGTTCAGGACGCTGTAAGGGAAGGCCGCCGGATTGCAGTGACCAGCGGTGGGCACTGCCTCGAGGGTTTCGTAGCGGATCCCTCGGTCCAGGTGATCATCGACGTATCCCCCATGAAGCGCGTGGACTTCGACCGTCAAAGAGCAGCCGTCTGCGTCGAAGCCGGCGCGACAGTCGGCGAGACGCTTCGCTCCCTTTACGAGCGGTGGGGAACGCTGATCCCCCTCGGCGAGTATCCCGGGATCGGCATGGGTGGCCACGTACCGGGCGGAGCCTTCGGGTTCCTGTGCCGTCAATTCGGTCTAGCCGCGGACTACCTCTACGGAGTCGAAGTCGTGACGGTCGATGCAACTGGGCGCGCGAGCAGCACCGTTGCTACGAGGGAGAAGTCCGATCCGAATCGCGAGCTGTGGTGGGCGCATACCGGTGGCGGCGGCGGAAATTTCGGCGCTGTCGCACGATATTGGTTCAGATCGCCGGACGCGGAAGGCACAGATCCCTCGAAGCTGCTGCCTCGTGCGCCAGAATTGATCACGACGCTCAAAGCGGAGTGGGATTGGACCGATATCGACGAGCAGTCATTCGTACGGCTTCTCGGAAATCACGGAACCTGGTGCGAGCAAAACAGCGCGGCCAATTCGCCGAACGCTTCTCTATGGGCACTGCTAGAGATACATCGAAAACAATTCGGGAAAATTATTGTGCGCGGCGTGAGCACTGCTAGCGTCGCCGAACGACAGCTCAACGACCATTTGGCAGCGGTTGGCCAGGGAATCGCGGCTCCGGCTGAGTGCCAACGAGTGCGCATGTCCTGGCTTGAGTTTGCTCTCGATCCATTGCCGGATCTGTTCGCAGCGCCACCGGGGGGAGTAAGCGCCAAAGTGAAGGACGCGTTGCTCAAGCGAAAATTCACCGATCGCCAGATTGGCGTTGCGTACGATTACTTGACGCGGGGCGACCACGACATCATAGGCGGGATGCTTGGATTCGCAACCTACGGTGGAAAGATCAACACCATCCAACCCGATGCGACAGCGTCTTTCCAACGTGGCTCCATCCTCGACACCGCCTGCACCACAGGTTGGCTCGATCCCCGGGAAGAGGAAAAGAACCTGGACTGGGTGCGCGCGTTCTATCGTGATCTATTTGCGGAGAGCGGCGGCGTGCCGCTTCCGGGCGACGCCTGTGAAGGCGCGCTTATCAATCACCCCGACGTCGACGTCTTGGACCCTACGCTGAATACCTCAGGCGTGGCCTGGCACACGCTCTATTATCAGGCCAATTATCCCCGTCTGCAACGGGTGAAGGCCCAATGGGACTCTCGGAACGTGTTTCACCACGCGCTGTCGATCCAGCCAGACTGAGTTAAGAACGAGGCGGCTTACTTTTGCTTAACCGTGCGGCTCTCACGCCCGCTTGTGCTCTTTACGTGTTCGAAACTACCGTGTTGCAACAATAAGCTCTTCTCGTTCGAGGCGAATGCCACAAGCTTTTTTGTCTTGTAGTCGAGCATAACCGTCAGCGTGTAGCCAGATGAGCCCAGATACGAAACGGCGTCGACATCCGCGCTGACAGCCGCGACTTCATACTTTTTCTCTTTGGTCCACTTCGAGTCACCGGCGCCGCCAGCGCTGCGGTACTTCACCGCGCCGCCGCGATGTACAAAACTTTTGTTCTTCATCGGACCATCGCTAAATGTCCAACGAAATGTGTTACCGCAGACTCGATCTGCCACTGGAGGGCCTCTTTCACCGTTGCGGTCTTAAATTTATACCCTGAGCTATTGGAAGTCAAGCGACCAGTGGAGGCGAAGATGACACTCTTATGTATACTCCGCCCTTCAGCCGCGAGGACCGCGTCCCGGTCTTACAGCAAGCCATCGAGCAGATCCGGTTCGGCACGCTCATCACCGTCGGCGCGGATGGTCCGCTTGCGACCCACATCCCGATGTTCGTCCAGCCGCAGCCCGGCCCGATGGGCGTCGTGTTCGGCCACATCGCGCGCGCGAATGGGCATTGGGAAAAATCGGACGTGTCGATTCCAGTGCTCGCAGTCTTTGTCGGTCCTCAAGCGTACATCACGCCGTCGTGGTACGACACGAAGAAACAGACCGGCAAAGTCGTGCCTACCTGGCAGTATCTGGCCGTGCACGCACGCGGTCCCATACGCTTCATCCATGATCCAGCTGCGCTGCATGACATCGTGCATCGCTCGACGCTCATCCAAGAAGGCTCGCGCGAACATCCCTGGGCGCTCGAAGACGCGCCGTCGGATTACATCGATCGTCAGCTGCGCGCCATCGTCGGTTTCGAGATCAGCGTGTCGTCGATTGAGGGCGCCTGGAAGCTGGGCCAGAACAAGAACGAAGCCGATCGTCGCGGTGTGATCGAAGGCCTCGAGGCTTGCGAGCATGCGACCCTCGCGGCGCTGGTGCGCGAGAGCGGCCCGAGCTGATCGCCATCAAGATAGACCGCACTTCCTAAGGCTGCCGCGCCTCGGCTTGCAACGCCTCGAGGTCGAGTTCTCGCTGGATCTTTCGCAGCGTCTCTTCGTTGATCGCGCCCTCGTTGCGCAACCGGATGATCTCGCGATTCTGCGCGTCGTTCAACTCGCGCCGCAAGCGATAGGAGGCTTTGGCCAAGGAGCGCTGCTGCTCGCTTAACGTGCCCTGGCTCCTGGCGCGGTGATGCTCTGACGCTTGCTTGAGATGACCTTGGATATCATCCACGACCGCTCGAAAAACCCACGGCTCGGCGCGAAGGCGTTTGAGCGCATCACGGGCCGCGCGATTGGCGCGCAGCCGCGCGAGGCTTTCCTCACGCTCGACATTCTCGGGCGCCATCCCGAGCAAGCGGATCAGGGCCGGCAGCGTGAGGCCCTGCAGCACCAGCGTCGCGAGGATCACGGCGAACGTCAAAAATAAGAGCAGCGACCGGTGCGGGAAGGCACGCCCCGACGCGATGGTTATCGGGATCGCCAACGCAGCTGCAAGCGATACGCCCCCGCGCAGACCGGTCCAGGATGCGACCAGCACCGGTCGCCAGGACGGCGCGCCTTCTTGCAGGCGGACGCGACGCGAGAGCACCCGCGGAAGGTACACCGCGGGGAAGAGCCAGACGAAACGGACGATGATAACGGTGAGACTGATGGCCACGCCGAGAGAGATCAGACGCGACAGCGGCATCGATGCAGACAGCCCCGCAAGGATCGGATGCAGCTGCAGCCCCACGAGGATGAACAGCAAGCCGTTGATCAGATACAAGGTGAAATCGCGCTGCGCGCCGATCTGGATGCGCGAGCGAGGGGATGTGAACGTGTCTCCACGCCTGCCGACATACAGACCGACGGCAATTGCGGCGAGGACGCCCGAGACGTGCAGCAGGTCGGCTGCCTAGTAGGCGGCGTAGCCGGTGAGCAGCGACACCATGTTCTGCAGCAACACGTCGTCGAGATGCCGACGGATTTTTGTGACGACCCAGCCCACCACGATGCCGATGGCTGCCCCGCCGGCCGCTGCCAAGAAGAGCTGGCCGATCCCGAGCGCCCAAGAAAACGTTCCTGTGACGGCGGCGACCAGCGCCACGTTGTAGATCACGAGTGATGTCGCGTCGTTGAACAGGCTCTCCGCTTTGATGATCGTGATGAGCCGGCGCGAGACGTTCAGACGCGACGCGATCGCGATAGCTGCCGTCTCGTCGGTAGGGCCCAGGATGGCGCCCAAGACGAGCGCGACCGCCCACGGCAAACCTGGGATGAGGGCATGCGCCACCAGCGCGACCGCCGCGATCGTCACGATCACCAAGAACACCGCGGTGAGCGTGATCAGCCGCAGGTTCGCGCGGAAATCGCGGATGGACGAGTTGTAGGATTCGTAGTACAAAAGCGGGGGCAAGAAGACCAAGAACACGACGTCCGGTCGCATTTCGACGCGCGGCAGACCCGGGATGAAGCCGAGAATCAGGCCGCCCGCGACGAGCAGGATCGGGTACTCGATCTTTAGGCGCTGCGCGAGCCACGTGAGCGCCGCTACCGCGACGAGTAGGCCGAAGAGCGTCTCTATCGGCGACACGGTCACGACGTCACACCGTGCATTGGCGGGTCCGTAAGGCGAATAGCGAACGGTCGGGCATGGACACACCCGCACCACGCACGCTCTTCGACCGCATCGACCGCAAAATCGTGGGCTGGATGGCCGAGCACGGCATCACACTGCTGCGCATCAGCTTAGGCATCGTGTTTTTATGGTTCGGCGCGCTCAAGTTCTTTCCACATATGAGTCCGGCGGAAATGCTCGCCGGCAAGACGATCGCAGTGCTGACCTTCGACACCGTGCAGCCAGCACAAAGCCTGCCGGTTCTGGCCGCCTGGGAATGCCTCATCGGTCTGGGTTTGTTGACCGGTGTCGCCAAGCGCGTCACCTTGCTGCTGTTGTTCGTCCAAATGACGGGAACGCTGTTGCCATTGGCGCTCTTTCCAAAGGAAACGTGGGCCATCATTCCGCTGGTCCCGACTCTTGAGGGTCAGTACATCATCAAGAACCTCGTGCTCATCAGCGCCGGCATCGTCATCGGTGCGACGGTACGCGGTGATAAGCCCCAGCCTGGCCGTCGTTAGGCTACCGTCGTGGCGGCGACCCTACGATCGCTACGGACCAGTGCTCACGCACGAGATGATCGCTTGTTGCAGTGTGTAGCGTCCGGGATTGGGGAACTCCACACCGACAAATTCGCGATACGTGCCGTTGCTGTGCGCCAAGATCGGGCTCGAGCCGACTTGCTCACGGACCTCCGACTGTTTGCCCGGAGTGCGCACTTGCAGTTTGTAGGTGAACAGAAATTCTTTGGCCGTGCCGTTGACGATGACGAAGTTCGCGTAGAGCGAGTCGCGGTCAAAGCCTTTACCGGTCGCAAGCGTCACAGCGCTCACCTTCAAGGGACACGACCGTACCACGCTGATGGCGCCCACTTTATTGACGTGGCCCGCCCCCACGAGCGTCGCCGCCACACAACATACGCATAACGCACGAAGCATCATAAGATGGAAAGGATTCGCTGCGCGGTCGGTCTTGCCTACGCGTACAGCTAGCCATTCTTCTAGGTAGCGGCAGCACTTACGGGCGGTGTAAACGGAACGCCGGCGCCGTAGTATGGTGCCAGCACACGCCACAGGAGTCACCCCATGCCTGATCTTATCACCTCCCCAAGCGCCCTCGCGGCGCTTTCCGATACGCTTGCCGACGCGGTGGAGCGTGCCAGCCGATTTGTCGTAGCCGTCCACGGGCGCGGCCGGCTGCCATCCAGCGGCGTTCGTTGGCGGCCGGGCGTGATCGTCACCGCGAACCACACGCTCGAGCGCGACGATGAGATCGGCATCGCGACCGGTCAGGCGGAACCGGTTGAGGCGCAGCTTGTCGGGCGCGATCCGGGCACCGACCTTGCCGTCTTGAAGACCAGCGATGCGGCCGGCGGCAGCGCGGAGTTCGCCGACATCGCGACGCTGCGGGTCGGCCACATCGTGTTGGCCTTGGGTGCGGGAGGCGACAGCATCGGTGCTAACCTCGGCATCGTGAGCGCGCTCGGACCGAGTTGGACGACCTGGCGCGGCGGGCAGGTCGACCGTTTCATCCGCGCGGATCTCGATCTGCCGGGCGGCTTTTCGGGCGGTCCGCTCATCGACAGCGCCGGCAACGTCGTCGGCATCAACACGTCAGCGCTTTCACGCCGATTTGATCTGACGCTTGGTAATGCGACGGTGAATCGGGTGCTCGACCAGCTTTTGAGCAAAGGGCACGTGACGCGCGGCTACCTCGGCCTGGGGATGCAGCCCATACGGTTGCCGGAGTCGCTCGTGCGGGGACTGCAGCTCAAGAAGGAGAGCGGCATCATCGTCGTTTCGGTCGAGCCGGATCAAGCAGCTGACAAAGCCGGCATGATGATCGGCGATGTGCTGGTCGCGCTCGGCGAGGCGCCGGTTGAGGACCCTGAGGACGTTCTGGCGCAGTTAGGGTCTGACCGAGTCGGCAAGCCGCTCCGCGCCCGCATCATCCGAGCCAACCGGCTGACCGACGTCGACGTCATCGTCGGGGAACGCCCGGCGGCGTGGGAGGATTGACCGCGATGACCTCACTGCTCGGAGCAAGCGTCGATTCGGAGCTCGCGCAA
Organism: Vulcanimicrobiota bacterium; assembly: GCA_030948745.1. Lineage (GTDB taxonomy): Bacteria > Vulcanimicrobiota > Vulcanimicrobiia > Eremiobacterales > Eremiobacteraceae > JALYZS01. The sequence goes on from JALYZS010000010.1 coordinate 16,139, forward strand.
CTCGCCGAGCGCGTCAGCCGCTCGGTCGTGCGGGTGCAATGCCGCAGCGGCGGAGGTTCGGGCGTCGTGTGGCGCTCCGATGGGCTCGTCATCACGAACGCCCACGTCGTGCAGCAGCGCAACGCGAGCGTATCGCTTTGGGACGGGCGCACCGTCAAGGCGCAGATATGCGGCTATGACAGCTCGCGCGATCTCGCGGCGCTGCAGATCGAGCCGGGCCAGGCCGCCGATCTCATCCCGATAGCGACAGGCGACGCCAGGCGTTTGCGCGTGGGCCAGCTCGTTTTCGCGCTCGGAAATCCGCATGGCGAGGAGCCCGCGCTCAGCGCCGGCGTCATCCATGCGGTCAACACGCGTCGCCCGGGCGGCGCAGGCGGCTGGCTACAGGCGGATGTCGCCATCCATCCCGGCAATTCGGGTGGACCTCTGTTCGACGTGCACGGCGCGGCGATCGGGATCAACAGCATGATCGCCTACGGCCTTGCGCTCGCGGTGCCGTCGTGGGCCGTGCTCGATTTCGTCACGCCGGCAGCTTCGCGCCCGCGTATCGGCGTGGTCTGTGAGCCGGTGCGCTTGCAGCCGCGCATCACACGCGCTCTCGCGCTCGCCGCCGATCATGGACTGCTCATCGTCGCGGTGTCGCCGCACAGCGCGGCCGAAAAAGCGGGGCTGCTCATCGGCGATATCATCACCGCGGCGGCTGTGGGCGATGGAAAACCGCGCTCGCCTGAGGCGCTAACCGATGTGCTCGCAAGCGCGACGGGCGACGAGGTGTTGCGGCTGTGGATTCTTCGCGGCGGCACACCCGAGGTATGCGACCTGCGCTTCACCTTCAGCAGCGAGCGCACTAGCGCCGCGGCGTGATACGCATCCTCGTGTGCGCGTCGTCCGCGCTGGCGCTCGCCGGGTTGGAAAGCGTCGTCAAGGGCGCTGCGGACCTGGAGGTCGTCGCCCGGCAATACGATCTCGATCCGGCTCTGCGTGAAGCCGAACGGATGCAAGCAGACGTCGTGGTGGTGGAACTTCCCGACGCAAGCGATCCTGTGAGCACAATCGCCGCTGCGAATGCCGGAGAGCGGCACGGCGCAGCGCTTGTCGTGCTCACGGACACGCTCGAGAGCGTTCGGCACAACGACTTGCTGCGCGCCGGCGTCCGAGCGCTGTTGCCCCGCGATGCCACGCCGCAAGCAATACTGGCAGCCATCCGCGCGGCGGCGAACAACTTGGTCTCGCTCCACGCCGATCTCGCCGGCCACATGCAGGCGCCGGGTGTGCACCCGCGTGTGCTCGACGCGCCGAGTCTCTCCCTGACCGCGCGCGAGCGCCACGTGCTGCAGATGATGGCCGACGGTCTCGGCAACAAAAGCATCGCCCAGCGTTTAGGGATTTCGCTGCATACCGTGAAGTTCCACGTGGGCTCGATCATGTCGAAGCTGCACGCCACGAGCCGCACCGAAGCGGTGATGCTCGGTATTCGGCAGGGCCTGATCCTGCTGTAAGCGAGGAACGCTCTAGGGCGGGTCGCTCTTGTGACGTTTGCGCCGCTGCCAAAGCCAGCCCGCGCCGCCGATGACCGCGATCGCGGTGAGAACGCCGGCCACCGTGCGGAGAGCGCCGATCTGCAGCGTGCGCTTGATGGGCGGCGCTGTGTGCGAGGGTGTTTCGGGCGTCGCGGGCGTGCCAGGCATGGGCCACGTCTTCCCCAGGTAAAATGGCAACCCCGCTGAAGCTCGCGGCGCATGCCCGCCCGCCCGAAGAAGAGCACGACCAGCAGCGCGAGCCGTCGTCCCCCGCCCGTCATGATACCACGCGAGGGTATCGACCTCACCTTGCAGCTGGGCGATCGCGCTGTGAAGCTGAGCAATCTCGACAAGCTATTCTGGCCGGATCTGGGCATCACCAAACGCAGGTTGCTGCAATACTACGCAGATGTCTCGCCGTGGTTGCTGCCGCACCTGCGTGGCCGCGCGATGGTGATGAAGCGCTACCCCAACGGCGCCTACAGCGATTTCTTCTTCATGAAGCGTGCGCCCACGCCGCGGCCGGAATGGATCGAGCTGTGCAGCATCGAGCACGACTCGGGCAACATCATCGATTTTCCCATGATCCAAGATCTCGCAGCGTTGCTGTGGGTGATCAATCTCGGATGCATCGACCTCAACCAGTGGTATGCCACCTGCGACGACGTCGACCGCCCGGACTATCTGCATTTCGACCTCGACCCGGTGCCGGGTGCGAGTTTCGAGCGGGTGCGGGAGACGGCGCTGGTCGTGCACGACGCGCTCGACAAACTGGGCATGCCGAATCTCGCCAAGACGACCGGCTCCAAAGGCATCCACGTCTACATCCCGATCGTCAGAGGTCCGCTGCAGAAGGAAGTCTGGACTTTTGCCAAGGCATTCGCGCAAAGCCTGGCGTTGCAACATCCCGACCTGATCACCGCAGAGTACCGCGTCGCGAAGCGCCCGCATGGCCGGGTGCTCGTCGACTACAATCAAAACGCCTGGGGCAGGACGCTCGCATCCATCTATTCCATCCGTCCGCGGCCGCGCGCCCCCGCCTCGGCTCCGGTCACCTGGGAGGAGGTGCGGCGCGGCATTGCGATCGAGGACTTCCGCATCGACAACCTGCCCGAGCGATTGGCAAAAGTCGGGGACCTGTGGGCGCCGCTGCTGGCGCGTAAGGGCCGTTTCAAATTGGAAAAATACTTATGAGCACGAAGAAGAGCGCGGGACCGCTCGCGTTGCAAGCGCCCTACCCGCCGATGGAGGCGCTGTCGGTCGATTCGATTCCCAAGGGGGCGCAATGGCAATACGAACCCAAATGGGACGGCTTCCGCTGCCTCGCGTTTCGCGACGGTGATGCTGTGTATCTGCAGTCCAAGTCGGGCCAGGCGCTAGCGCGCTACTTTCCGGAAGTCGTCGAGAATTTGCTCGCTTTGAAACCACGGCGCTTCGTGCTCGACGGCGAGCTCGTCGTGCGCGTCGGCGATGCGCTCGACTTCGACGAGCTGCTCATGCGCATCCATCCGGCGGCCAGCCGCGTGAACAAGCTCTCAAAAGAACATCCGGCCACCTATCTGGTCTTCGATCTGTTGGTCGACGCGGACAACAAGCCGCTCACGAGCTTGACGCTGCACGAACGCCGGCCGCGCTTAGAGAAATTCGCCGCCGTCTATTTCGCGAAGAACCCGAACATCCGGCTTTCCCATTCCACCACTAAAGCTGCTGTGGTCGACCGCTGGTTTTCGACCGTCGGCGGCGCGCTCGACGGCGTCGTCGCCAAGCGCCTGGATCTTGAGTACCGATCAGGCGACCGCAGCGGTGCGCAGAAGATCAAGAAGCTGCGCACGGCCGACTGCGTCGTCGGCGGGTTCCGCTACGCGAGCAACGGATCGGGAGTCGGGTCCTTGCTGCTGGGCTTGTACGACGACGAGGGAAATCTCAACCACGTCGGGTTCACCTCAGGCATCAAGGCCGACGAGCGCAAGGCCTTGACCGCCAAGCTGAAACCGCTCATCAAACCGCCCGGATTCACGGGCAGAGCGCCAGGCGGTCCGAGCCGCTGGAGCACCGAGCGCAGCGAGCAGTGGGAACCATTGGCGCCGAAGCTCGTCGTCGAAGTGAGTTTCGACCACGTCACCGGCGAGCGGTTCCGACACGGCACGCGCATACTTCGCTGGCGTCCGGACAAGGCGCCGCGGCAGTGCACCATGGAGCAGATGCAGAGCGCGAAAACCGCCTCGTTGCTGAAATTGAGCGGCTGATCAGCCGCCGATGTGCGACATCTCCACCTTGGGCAGCTGCCGCGTGGCCTGCGAGCGCACTTCGGAGTAGCGGTCTGCGCGGTGTCGCCATAACGCCTGCAAAGTCTGCGTGAGCTCTTCGTCCGTCTTGCCGGCGCGCAGCGGAGTGCGCAGATCGTGACCCTGGCTGGCGAAGAGACATGTGAAGAGCTGCCCGTCCGCCGACAATCGCGCGCGCGTGCAATCGCCGCAAAACGGCTGGCTGACCGACGCGATGATGCCGATCTCCCCTGTGCCATCCGTGTAGCGATAGCGCTGCGCCACTTCGCCCCGATACTGCGCGGGCATGGGCTCCAATGCGAACGCTGCGCGCAGGCGGTGCAGCATCTCATCCGCCGTGACGACGTCTTGCAGCCGCCAGCCATTCGTGTTGCCGACGTCCATGTACTCGATGAAACGCACGACGTGTCCGCTGCCGCGGAAATGCCGCGCGAGATCCACGATCGAATCGTCGTTGACGCCGCGCTTGACCACCGCGTTGATCTTGATCGGCCCCAAACCCGCGCCCGCTGCTGCTTCTATGCCCTGCAAGACGTGCGCCACCGGAAAATCGACATCGTTCATGGCGCGAAAGACGCGGTCGTCGAGCGAGTCGAGGCTGACCGTGATGCGGCGCAAGCCCGCGGCTCGCAAGGCCGCGGCTTTGCGTGCCAGGAGCGAGCCG